>JANODK010000267.1:0-2741 GCA_031412655.1 Chryseolinea sp. | reverse complement strand
CTTCATGCTGATATCATAAAAGATCGTAATGAGCATAGAAAATTATTGAACCATTTAATATGGTACGGCCTGAAGCCCTCTTTCTGGTACTATGGACATTTTCATAGATCGAAACTCCAGATACATCGGGACATCGTCTTTAAACTTTTGAACATCAATGAACTTTATCAACACACAATTTAGAATTAGTCATGGAAAATATAGAAAGTACATCGCCATTTGAATTCAATAAGCCTGTCACGGGGAATCAATTTCTTAATCACACGGAAGCACTGGAAGATATATACTCCGAGGTTGGTGTAAAAACAATTTATTTTGTTTTGGGAGATCAAGGTTGCGGGAACACATCATTTGCGTTTAAGGTGGTTGATCAGATGAAGACAAAATATCCGAACCGTGTCGTTGTCTACGTAAGTCTAAAAGGATGTAAGACAGAATTTCAATTACTACACAAATATATTATCCCAGTAGTCAAGGCTTTGGATAAAAAATCAAATTTTAGATTTGGAAAGAAAGAATATCATTATGACAAGCGTAGAATAGCGGAATTACCTGAGCTGACCGCACAACGGATGAAGAAGAAAGTGGTGTTGATCTTAGATGACTTTGATGTGATTATTGGAATGCGTGACCAATTGCAAATTGAAGAATTGCTAAGTTCAGTTTGGAGCAATCAACATTCGGTTTCTACTTGTGTAGTCATGAATAGCACCTGTGAAACTGAAGCTTTAGTACGCGAACAAAGTCGTCCTTTCTATATGCCGATAATTAAAGAATTTGAAGGCATTCAACTGGCGGAATGGTACAAATACATTTCTGATGCCTTCAAGGATAATAAACAATCAATCGGCAAAAAGGAAATTAAACATCTCATCAAGAAGATGAATGGCATCCCAAAATATATTCAGAGCTTATCACATTACGTTTACCTGACAGGAAAATCCAAGATAAGAACTGATGATATCAACAACGTTTTTAATGATGTTGTCGAGTTAGAGAGGCCGTCTTACAACACAAAGTTTAACCAGTTCACAAAATTACAAAAACGAGTTTTGATAACTTTAATAAATGGAGGCTCAATTGTAGTGCCCGGACGCTATGTAAAGAAAACAATGACTGCACTAAAAACCGTACTAACTTCTTCTGGCAAAGAGTATCATTTTTCAGACCCTTATTTTGAACACCATCTTAAGAGGCAGATGGCGAAGTGAAAGGCTGAGTAAGTATACTTTCATTTTGCAGTCATTATAACAGTGTTCACCACTAAAATTTACAACGATGCAAAAAATTAGAGATAATGAGGAGTACATTAAATTTCTTGAAGACTATATGTTTATCTCAGAATCTAATCGTCCTATCACTGGTAGTAGCTATAAATTACCATTTCTAGCAGAGTCAATAAAAGACTATAGAGATCAAAGAAGGACTATTAGTCCAAGAATAAAATTATTTGGAATAATCTTTAATATGATAGTTACTTCAATGATGATGGGTATTGCAATCATCTGGTGCTCCAATGAGGTGATCCAATTTGAGATCGCATACAGTCTGCGTAACATCGCTATCGTAGCATTGGTGTTCCTAGTCGGAAAAACTAAAGTTGGATTGTTTCGCGAAATGTAAATTAACATAGGAAGTTAATGACCCATTTCATCTGGCTGGGAGTAAAACTATCCTTCTGGCGCTATGGACATTTCCATAAATCAAAACTTCAGATAGAGTAGGCCATTGTCTTCGAGTTATTGAATATTAATGAACTAAATGAATAGTCCTGAACTTACATCGCCATTTGAATTTACAAAACCTGTTGTAGGAAAGCAATTTCTCAATAAAAGGAAGGAGCTACAAATGCTTAGTTTCAAGCTCAGCCAACGATGTCTTGCTTTTGTAATGGGTTATAAGGACTGCGGAAAGACATCATTTGCTCTTAAGCTAATTGATTTACTCAAAAGAAAATATGAGGATCGGGTATTAGTCTACATTAGCTTAAGAGGATACAAATCGGATCAGGAAATATTATCACATTATTTGAGAACTCTTGTGCATGCATTCAATGTCAATCTGGATATTGAATCTATGAAGTCCAATCTTATTCTAGATCCAATTGCCGTAGCGGAGTTTACCGAAGAGTTGTCGAAAAACAATAACAGAAAAGTGGTAATAATTATAGATGATTTCAATGAGGTCTGCAGAATTGTTGGATTGCATATTATCAAGAAGCTTTTAGGCTCATTAATTCAAAGACAGAATCGAATTTCAATATGCGTATTTTCCAAAAAAACTTATGAGGCTGTTAATTTGTTTCATGATTATTCGTCCATTTCAAATACGAGTCCAACCACCTTTGAGTTTATTAACTCTATTGGTGAGCATCATTGGTATCGTTATATCTCATCTATCTTCAGAAAGAACAATCAATCAATTGGCATGGGTGAGGTCAAACACATGATGTCTAAAATGAACAACCAACCAAAGTTTATGCAGAGTTTGTCTCATTATATACACCTAACAGGCAAATCAAAAATCACTATAGAGATTATTGAAAATGTTATTGATGAAGTTGTTGAGCTTAATAGCACTCTATACCGAAAAGTATTTAGTGGACTAACTAAATATCAGAAAAGGGTCGTAGTGGGCTATGCAACTAACAAACCTGTTGATGTTTCTAGTCGGCATGTGTTAAAAACTTACAAAGCTTTAAAGGATCTCGCAATTGTTCTATCGTGAATTAGTCTGAATTT
>JANODK010000266.1:0-35820 GCA_031412655.1 Chryseolinea sp. | reverse complement strand
CCCCAAAACCCCAAAACCCCTGGTTAGTTATATTTCAATGAGATTTGAAGTCAGTAGATTTAAAACTGATAAAAATGAAGACAATGATTTAAGTAACTGTCAAAGGATAAGCTTAAGATAAAAAAAGCAAAGATCAGAGGTGCCGCTAGCGAAGGAATGATCTGTGCTGAAGATGAAATTGGGTTGGGTGAAAATCATGCCGGCATTATTGTGCTTCCAGAAAATGCACAGATTGGAAAATTAGCTTCCGAATATTATAACATAAAATCAGATTACGTTTTTGAAATTGGCCTAACGCCTAATCGTGCTGATGCAGCGTCACACATTGGTGTTGCCCGTGATATCAGGGCTTCGAAAGGAAGAGAACTAAAATGGCCTGTTTTTGATCAGTTCAAAGTTGACAATACAAACCTTACTATTCCGGTAAGTGTTGAGAATACGAAAGCGTGTCCGAGATATTCAGCCGTTACTATTTCAGGAATTAAAGTTGCTGAATCACCAGAGTGGTTGAAGAATCGACTACACTCTATTGGCCTTTATCCTATTAACAACATTGTAGACATTACCAATTTCATTTGTCATGAAGTAGGACAACCGCTTCATGCTTTTGATGCCGATCAAATTACGGGAGGAAAAGTAATTGTAAAAACACTTCCTGCGGGAACAGCTTTCATAACACTCGATCAAAAAGAAAGAAAACTTCAAGCCAACGACTTGATGATTTGCAACGAGAAGGAAGGTATGTGTATTGCCGGTGTATTCGGTGGATCAAAGTCGGGTGTTTCGCTAAACACAACCAAGATATTTTTAGAGAGTGCCTACTTCTCTGCGGATTATGTGCGCAAATCTTCATTGCATCATCAATTAAAAACAGATGCATCGTTTCGATTTGAACGTGGCACAGATCCACACACCACGGTGTATGCATTAAAACGTGCGGCATTGTTGATTAAAGAAATTGCGGGAGGAACGATCTCATCTGAGGTGGTTGATGTTTATCCTACAAAGATTGAAAGCGCCACGATTGAAGTAAAAGATAGAAATGTCAATCGGTTGATTGGTAAGGTTATTCCAAGAAATGAAATTCATTCTATTCTGGAAAAGCTGGACATTAAAGTTGTGGACACAAAAGAAGATCGCTACAGTGTTGTTGTTCCTCCCTATCGTGTTGATGTAACACAAGAGGCAGATATCGTTGAAGAGATATTGCGCATCTACGGTTTCAACAATATCGAACTTACGGATCATGCCAGCACAGATTACCTTGCTGAGTTTCCAGTAAAAGATCTCGATAAGTTTAAAAAATCCATTGGCGAATTACTGACTGGTAATGGATTCTTCGAAATATGGACTAATTCACTTACCAATTATAATTATCAGCAGAAGCATAATCTTAAATTCAAAGGCGATGCCATTGAGATATTGAATAAGTTGAGTGAAGAGCAAGGTGTTTTGCGTCAAACACTTTTATTCACTGGTCTTGAAGTGTGTGCACACAACATTAATCGCAAACAAAAGGATTTAAAACTTTTTGAGTTCGGTAAAATCTATTTCAAGGAAGCTGGTAAGTATAAAGAAGAAGAAAGACTCGCTATTTATTTCACCGGAAATCAGGAAACAGAAAACTGGCAGCGTAAAACACAATCGGTAAGTTATTATGACATCGCGCAGCATGTACAACATGTGTTAATTAAATCGGGCATCACCAACATCAAACAAGAAAATCTAAACGATCAACTTTTAGAGTATGGCTCGATGTTGAAGTTGGGCAAAGAAGAAATTGGCAGCATTGGAAAAATAAAAACTGCCTTATTGAAAGATTTTGGCATCAAGCAGGAATTATTTTATGCTGAACTCAGCACATCCTTGCTTTTCCAATCGGCAAACCCTAAGTTAGTAATCCAGGAGGTTACAAAATTCCCGGAAGTAAGGCGCGACTTGTCACTCGTACTCGACAAGCAGATTACCTTCGATGAAATTCGTAACTTGGTTGTGAATACCGAGAAGAGGTTGATCAAAAACATTATAGCGTTCGATGTCTATGAAGGCGAGAACATCCCGCAAGGAAAAAAAGCGTATGCACTAGGCTTTACCTTACAAGATGAAAACAAAACCCTGACAGACGAAGAGATTGATCGGACCATGGAGCATTTAATATCAGCCTTTGGACAGCAGTTGGGAGCGGTTATTCGGAAGTAAGCTTAACAAAGTAATTTGGAGCAAGAACAAAAAGAGTATTAATAAACAGAAAGCAAACAGGTAGAGACTGTTAGGCAAACTGTAAATCGTAAATAACATTGCATGGATCAGGAAGTCTTAAAAACCAACCTCAGTGGGCTGGAGCGAAAAATTCTGGTGCTCGTTAACGAGCATAAAAGTTTAAAAGAAGAGCTTAAAACCCTGAAAGCCGACAATCTCGAACTTAAAGCCGCTATAAAAGCCCGCGATGAACAACTCGCTGGGTTTCATAATCAATTGAAAATCACTAAACTTGTGGATAGTTTAAACCCGGAAGACGGAAGTTCTCTGGAGTTGAAGAAAAAAGTGGACGAATACATTCGTGAGATAGACAAGTGCATCGCCCATTTAAACAGTTAAGCAACCTGTAAGATTACTTGATGGAGGACCTTTCAATAAAAATAAAGATTGCCGACCGCGAATACCCAATGAAGGTGAAGCGAGAAGACGAGGAGCGGGTAAGAATGGCCGGCAGGCTCATCAATGAAAAAATCAAATCTTACGGAGAGCAATTTGGAATTAACGACAAACAAGATCTATTGGCTATGGTGTCCTTCGATTGCCTGATTGAAAAAATCGCATCCGATGAAACACATCACGTCATTGATAAGGCCGTGTTTGAAAAAGTAAGCCAGCTCAATCACCTGGTTTCCCAATCCATTCTCTGATCTCTTCACTCCTTCCTTTCTGAGCCAAGGTGGCACCCGGGGTTAATAACCCTAATCTATACTACCTATGTCAACGGAATATGTAATCATTATAGTGGCCAGTGTCGCGGTTACTATTGTGCTGAGCTTACTGTTCGGTTCCCTCATCTCAAAACGCAAGCTGAAGCAAAAAGAAGAAGACGCTGATTCAAAATCAAAGCTGATTTTAAAGGAAGCTCAAATTGCTGCTGAGAATCTGAAGAAAGACCGCATTATGGAGGCGAAGGAAAAAATCCTTCAAATGAAAACGGAGTTTGAGGATGAAGCCAACAAGAAGAAAAATCTGATCATCACCAACGAACAGAAAATAAAGCAGCGCGAGCAAACTTTAAACAAGGAACTCGAGACGATTAAGCGCAAAGAAGGAGAATTGGATGATATCCGCACCGACCTGGCCGCGCAATTAGAAAGCGTAAAGAAACGTAAAGAAGATCTCGACAAATTCAATCAGCAAAAAATCCAGGTTCTTGAAAGTATCTCCAAGCTTACGGCCGATGAAGCACGGGAGCAATTGGTGGCTACATTAAAAGACGAAGCTCATACACATGCATCAAGCTATGTAAAAGACATCATGGAACAAGCCAAACTTTCAGCAACGAAAGAAGCGAAGAAGATTGTTATTGAAACCATTCAGCGCACGGCTACTGAGCATGCCATTGAAAATTGTGTCTCGATTTTTAACATTGAGAGCGATGACATCAAAGGAAAAATCATTGGTCGTGAAGGAAGAAACATTCGTGCACTAGAAGCAGCAACAGGTGTTGAAATTATTGTGGATGATACTCCCGAAGCCATTATCATTTCAGGTTTCGATCCGGTTCGCAGAGAAATTGCCCGCCTTTCTCTACATAGACTCGTACAAGATGGTCGTATTCACCCGGCACGTATTGAAGAGATTGTAGCGAAGACCACTAAGAATATTGAAGATGAAGTAGTAGAGATTGGTGAACGTACTGTGATCGACTTAGGTATTCACGGTCTTCATCCAGAATTAGTAAGAATGGTAGGCCGTATGCGCTTCCGTTCAAGCTATGGACAAAACTTATTACAGCACTCACGTGAAGTGGCGAATCTTTGTGCAATCATGGCCGCTGAGTTAGGCTTAAACGTTAAGCAAGCTAAGCGTGCAGGACTACTTCATGATATCGGAAAGGTATGGCCTGAAGAATTAGAGAAGCCCCATGCTATTGTTGGAATGGAGCTAGCTCAAAAATACAAGGAGCATCCAATTATTTGTAACGCCATTGGTGCTCACCATGATGAGATCGAAATGACGAACATCCTCTCTCCTATTATCCAATCATGTGACGCGATTAGCGGAGCAAGACCGGGTGCAAGACGTGAGGTAATGGAACAATACATCAAGCGCTTGAAAGATCTGGAGCAATTAGGAATGACATTTGATGGTGTTGAAAAATGCTATGCTATTCAGGCCGGTCGTGAATTGCGCGTTATCGTGGATGCAGAACGTGCATCAGACGAGCGCGCTGGTCAGTTGAGTTTTGATATCTCTCAAAAGATTGAGCGCGATATGCAATACCCAGGACAAGTAAAAGTAACAGTGATCAGAGAAATGCGTAGTGTTGCTTATGCAAAGTAAGTGCTTCTAGAGGCAAAAATTCTTCGCCACTAAAATGATTCTCTAGATGTGATCTGCTAAATCATCGACATATTAGAAAAGAAGGCTCCAATCTCTGGAGCCTTTGTTATTACTAACGTTCGATAGCAAGAAATTAAAATGCTAATAATATTGCCAACGGTATAGAGAGTTAATGATTAAAGAATTATTTTTCGATTTAGCAAAATAAAATTTCCTATCCATACAGTAATGGCAAATCACTTTCTGAAAGTCTTTCTTAGAATTCTAATCTTCATTCCTGTATTTTCCTTTGCTCAATCGGTTCAACAAGACACCGCTTTTTTGGCCAGCTCAATTATTCAGACAAAGAGAATGTATTCACATGCTGCACAAGGTCAGTCTCAATTATACAATGGCACTGATTACGCAGAGTATAAATCCTATAAAGATGAGCACCCCTATTTTGTATCAGACGATTGGGAGTTAAGTACGGTTGAGTATTCAGGTGAGTGCTTTGAAAATGTCCCCATTCTTTACAACATCAGTACGGATAAGGTAATCTCCGAAGATTTCTATTCGAGTAATAAAATGCAATTGATAAGTGAATTGATTGGTTCATTTACCTTTCAAAACAGAAAGTTTGTGAGGTTAATTGAAGACCCTTCTAAAGCTTCAACCGTGAAAACTGGCTTTTATGAAGTTCTGTACAATGGCAAAACGAAAGCATACGCCAAACGCATAAAGGCCTTTCAGAAAACGATTTCCTTTGATGAGCTCGTTGTATCCTTTGATGAGAAGAACCGCTACTACATTTACAAAAATGACGTTTATTTCGAAGTCAACTCAAAGGGCTCTATTCTTCAGGTGTTAAGCGACAAAAAGCAAGAGCTAAAACATTTCTTAAAAGAGAACCACATTCGCTTTAAATCCGACAAGGAAAAAGCATTGGTCGCTATGACAACCTATTATGATACCATAACCCGATAAGTTTAAGATCAATGAAAAAACGGATTATCACACTCCTTCTAATATTTCTTGACTTTACCGCATTTGCCCAGCAAAATTCACTCTCAATCTCTCTTTCAAATGCGAAGTTTGACGAATTCGTAACCGCAGTAGAACGATCATCACCCTATCGATTTTATTATGAGCCTAACACAACGGATAGTCTGATCATTACAATCGATGTCCAGAATAAATCCATTGATGATGTTTTGAATATTGCACTCGCCAATACAGAATTGCATTTTGCTGTTGACGCTCAGAATAAAGTGTACGTTACAAAGATGCGAACCATACTAACCGATCTTCCTATTAATTATTTCAGAGACGGAACCTCTCCTGATGATTCAAACGAATTTGATTACTCGGATTACGAAAAGAAAGAACAGAAAAAGAAATTGGCAGAAAACAGGTTATTCGCCATTGGAAAAAAGACAAGCAACCTGCAAGGCAATGCCACACTCAAAGGGCAACTTCGTGATGCCGCTACAGGGGAACCTTTGATTGGTGCTTCTGTTTTCATTGAGAAACCTCTACTTGGTTCATCCACTGATCCTCTTGGTTATTATAGTTTAACCATTCCAAAAGGGCGACATGAATTAAAGATTAAAAGCATTGGAATGAAAGGCATCACGCGCCATGTCATGCTGTATGCCGATGGTAAATTAGATATTGAATTGGAAGAAGATGTAAGTCCGTTGAAAGAAGTGGTTGTAGAATCTGATCGGGATGTTCGCGTTTCAAGTTTACAAATGGGTGTTGAAAAAATCAATATCAAGACCATGAAGCAAATGCCTATGGTCTTAGGGGAGGTTGATGTTTTTAAAGTTATGTTAACACTCCCGGGTGTACAATCGGCTGGAGAAGGGTCTTCCGGTATTAATGTACGCGGGGGATCAACCAGTCAAAATTTAATTTTATTTAATAGTGCCGTTGTTTTTAATCCTTCTCACCTCTTTGGCTTCTTCTCTACATTTAATCCAGATGTAGTAAAAAACGTAGAGCTCTATAAGAGTGGTATCGATGCTGACCATGGTGGGAGACTTTCATCGGTGCTTGATGTTACTTCACGCGAAGGAAACAAAAAGAAATTTGTTGCATCAGGGGGTATTAGTCCTATTACCGGCAGATTAACTTTTGAAGGTCCCATACTAAAAGACAAAACGTCCTTTCTGATTGGGGTTCGCTCAACATACTCCGATTGGATTTTAAAACAACTTGAATCAAAAGAATTACAAAATAGCACGGCATCTTTTTATGATGTCCATGCTAACCTCAGTCATAAAATCAACGATAAAAACGATCTATACATATCCGGATATAAAAGTAAGGACAAGTTTAAACTCAGCCAGGATACTACCTATAGCTACAGTGATGAAAACGCTTCCATAAAGTGGAATCATCGTTTTAAATCAAAATTATATGGATCATTTACAGGCGGTTACAGTAAATATAATTACTCGGTTTCCAGCGAAAAAAATCCTGCTGAAGCCAGTATGTTTGACTTTCAGATTAAGCAATTTAATGGGAAAGCAGATTTCATCTACATGCTTAATGCAAAACATACCCTCCAAATGGGTGCGGCCTCTACTCATTATACACTATCTCCAGGAAGCCAAAGACCGATAGGAAATGAATCGACCTTTTTGCAGAATATAATGTCGAATGAACAAGCGTTGGAGAGTGCCCTCTTCATGAGCGAAAATTTTGAAGTAAGTCCTAAGCTCTCGCTTTATGCAGGCCTTCGTTATTCTTTTTACAATTACACAGGCCCTAAAGAAGTTTATGTTTACGCTGATGGTGTGCCTAAACAAAAGACCACCATTCAAGATACCATTTACTATAGCAAAGGTCAGTCTATTAAAAAGTACCATGGAGCAGAACCTCGTGTTTCAGTGCGCTATCTCTTACCCAATAATGCCTCTGTGAAATTGAGCTATAACAGAATGCGTCAATACATCCAAATGCTTTCCAACACAACATCCATTTCACCAACCGATATTTGGAAGCTAAGTGATAGCTACATTAAACCACAAATCGGAGATCAGATTTCACTCGGCTTTTACAAAAATCTTCTTCACAATTCTCTTGAAACTTCGATCGAAGCATATTATAAGACAACTCAAAATGCATTGGATTTCAAAGGTGGTGCAGAATTATTATTGAACCCTCATCTTGAGACCGATGTACTCTATACTCATGGCCGATCATACGGATTTGAGTTTTTCATCCGCAAAGCTGCAGGGAAACTAAATGGTTGGATAAGTTATACTTACTCAAGGTCACAACTACAAACACGAAGCAGTTTCAAATCTGAGACTGTCAACAGCGGATCATATTATCCAAGTAATTACGATAAGCCTCATGCTTTTAATTTTATCGGTAATTACAAACTTAGCAGGAGGTTTAATTTTTCAGTTAATGTTACCTATAGCACAGGTAGACCAATTACCATACCACTTGCAAAATATGATCTGGGTGGAGGATTACGATTACATTATGGCGATCGAAATGGCGCTAGAATACCCGATTATTTTCGTACAGACATCTCCATCAATTTTGAAGGGAATCATAAGATTAAAAAATTAGCTCATAGTTCATGGACTCTTTCCGTTTACAATTTAACAGGTAGAAAAAATGCTTACTCTGTTTACTTTGTGTCGCAAAATGGACAGATTAAGGGATACAAACTCTCCGTTTTCGGGGAAGCCATACCAACACTCACATACAACTTTAAAATTTAAGTTCTGGTGAAAAAAAATATACTGCAGTTTTATCCAATTGTGATTGTTGCCTTTCTGGTTTTTGCTTGTATAGAGCCGTATGCTCCCCCCAATGTAAAAACAGACCAGAATCTATTAGTGGTTGATGCTTTACTTAATGGAACCACAGGAGAAGCAAATGTAATTCTATCCCGATCCATTCCACTTTCCGAAACAATAAGTCAACGTCCGGAATTGGGCGCTTTTGTTTCGATTGAAACGCAATTAGGAAATACCTTCTTCTTAAACGATAACAGCAATAGTGGCCAGTACTCCAAAACAGGAATTTCATTCTTACCTAACGATCAGTATCGACTGGTAATTACAACACAAGACGGAAAGCAATATCAATCCGATTATGTTGAATTAAGACAAACGCCTTTGATTGATAGTGTCACCTGGCAACCTGTTGATGATGGCGTTGATATCCTGATCAATACGCATGATGCAGAAAATCAAACCAAAAATTATCGCTGGGAATACTTAGAGACATGGGAATACGTCTCTGCCTTTCAATCGGATTATGTTTTTAATGGAGACCAGGTTATTGTCAGGACCGATAATATTTACAATTGCTACCAGAATTTTATCGCCAGAAATATTCTCGTAAAATCAACCTCCAAATTATCTGAGGATATTGTCAGTGAATTCCCGATAACATTCATACCGAAACAATCGGATCGGCTTCTGATTAAATACAGTATTTTGGTGAAGCAATATGCTATTACAAATGACGCATTTGATTTCTGGGAGTTGTTGAAAAAGAATACCGAGAGTCTAGGGGGGTTGTTTGATCCCCTTCCGACCCAACTAACCGGTAATCTTCAATGTGTAAGCAATCCCGAAGAAATTGTATTAGGCTACTTTAGTGCGAGTACGGTTTCTGAGAGTAGAATATTTATCAAAAGGAAAGATTTACCAGAAAGTCATCGCTTCACTAAAACGTTTTTTGATTGCGCTTTTGATTCCGTTTATTTTGCCGATTTACCTTCTTTTAACAGAACATCATACGAATTAATTTCAACGTTTGCTCAGCTCCCGCAAGGTTATACGTATTCCAGAAAAAGCTGTGTGGATTGTCGAACGGGTTCAGGCACAAACCAAAAACCACTCTTCTGGTAATCCCATTGAATTCACATTATCATTTATGAAATTACATCTATCCTTTTTCTTCCTCATAATCTCCGTATCAGCTTCAGGGCAAAAAAAGGGTATTGATCCTCTTGTACAGAAATTCGATGATCATAGAATACATTCACTTCAAGAAAAGTTGTATTTGCATATCGACAGATCATTGTACCTAACCGGTGAAATGCTTTGGTTTAAAATTTACAATGTAGATGGCACACTCCACCAGCCTATCGATGTTAGCAGCGTTGCGTATGTTGAAATTCTGGATGCTACAAATGAAGTTATTTTGCAAACCAAGGTTGAACTAAAAAAAGGATTTGGTGATGGGTCTCTCTTTCTTCCTGCAACTATTGCGAATGGTCAATATCAGATAAGAGCATACACAAATTGGATGCGTAATGCCTCGGCTGAATTCTATTTTCACAAAACCATTACCATTGTCAATACCTTTCGAAAAACAGAAAGTGAAAACAATGCAAGCAAAGTCCAACTCGATGCGCAGTTCTTTCCTGAAGGAGGAAATCTGGTAACAGGGCTAACAAGCAAGATTGGATTTCGTGTAGTTGATGCATCCGGCCATGGAATTAATTTTACCGGAACCGTCTATAATCAGAACAACGAAAGCATTGTTTCATTTCAGCCTCTGCAATTTGGGCTGGGTAATTTTTCCTTCACACCAAAAGAGAACGAACAATATCATGCCATCATCACCGACCAAAAGGGAAAGACGGCTACCATTAAACTTCCATCAACATTCGATCATGGGTTTGTTATTCAAGCAAAAGACAGCACGGAATCATTAATAAAAATAAAAGTCAGCGCAAAAATAGCGGATGCACAAACTGATCCCATTGTCTATCTTTTTGGTCATGCACGTCAGCAAAAATGGTATTCAGAAATGCGCTACCTCAAAAAAGGAAGTGCATCGTTTCTAATCAACAAGAAAGATCTGCCAGATGGTATCTCTCATTTAACGCTCTTTGATGCCAATCTTCTTCCGGTTTGTGAACGTCTGTATTTTAAACAACTAGAGAAAAAGCTAAACCTTTCTATTCAAACCAATCAACCTGTCTATGATGTGAGAAGAAAAGTAACAATCAATCTTGATGTAAAAAATCAATTCGATAAAACTATACCCTCTACCCTTTCGCTTGCTGTTTACAAAAACGATTCGTTGTCGATTGATACGAACGAAACAATCATCAGCTATCTGTGGTTAACTTCGGATCTCACCGGAAACATAGAATCCCCAAATTACTATTTTAATTCTACCGATGTAAAAGCTAAAGAAGCGCTCGATAATGTAATGCTCACACACGGATGGAGAAGATTCTCCTGGAATAACATTCTCACTAAAACTGTAATGAATGAATTCATTCCGGAAAGTCACGGGCATATTATTAAAGGTATGGTAACGCAACCGGACGATTCTCCTGCGCAATTTGTTTCAACTTACCTTTCTACACCTGGAAAGAACATTCAGTTCAATGGCGCGCGCAGCAACGAGAAAGGAGAAATACGATTTGAGATGGCTGATTTTTATGGTCTTCAAAAAATCATTTTTCAAACCGACATTACAAAAGACAGCACCTCTAAAATTAAAATACTAAATCCATTTAGTACAGATTACACTGCATATTCACTTTCCTCCTTTCGCCCGACAGAAGTTTTAAAAAATCAGTTGTTGGAAAGAAGTATTGCCATGCAAGTGCAAGATGTATACTATGAGGATTACATTACTCGTTTTAAAAATCCAATCCCCGATAGTGTTGCCTTTTATGGAAAGCCTGACGAAAAATATTTATTAGATGACTACACCCGTTTTCCGGTTATGGAAGAAGTTATGCGTGAGTATGTACCAGGTGTTTACGTAAGAAAGAACAGAGATGGATTTCATTTCAAAGTATTGGACAATGTAAATAAAGCAGTCTTCCAGGAAGATCCTCTTGTCATGCTTGATGGACTACCCATATTTGATATTGATAAAATAATGGAGTTCGATCCGTTAAAAGTAAAAAAGCTAGATGTACTCACACGCAAGTATTACATCGGCCAATTCACCTTTCCGGGTATTGTAAGTTACACAACGTATCAGGGCGATCTTGGAGGATTTCAAATCGATCCAAGAAGCATTTCGATCAATTATGAAGGATTGCAGTTGCATCGTGAATTCTTTTCACCTCACTACGAGACACCACAACAGCGCAGTAGCAGATTACCTGACCAACGAAATCTTCTCTTCTGGGCACCTACTCTGATTACAAACCAGAATGGAAAGCATCTGGTAGAATTTTATACTTCAGATCTAACCGGAGAGTACTCTATTGTTGTAGAAGGATTGGCAGGTGATGGTTCAGCCGGGCATGCTGTAGGCAACTTCACAGTGAAAAATTACAACAACTAATCGGTTTTCTGTAAACAGAATTCTGCCTACCTTTCATTACTCTGAGCGAGGCTAAAATCTTCACACGTGCTGCAACACCGCATTGCTATTAAAATAGCATTCTTCATTAACGGTTTTATCTATGCCAATTGGGTTTCGCGTTTGCCACGCATTCAAGAGTTGTACCAGGCAGATAATGGCACCATTGGTTTTGTTCTTTTAGCATCTTCTATTGGTGCTGTCGGTGCGATGCCGTTTACAGGTTGGGTAATCATTAGAAATGGAAGTCGCAGAATTACACTCGTTGCTGCTGTATTGTATTGTATTATCGTTCCTATCATTCCCTTCATGCCAAGTATTGCTGCGCTCATTGCGCTATATTTTATTATGGGTATTGTTACAGGCATGCTCGATGTAGCCATGAACTCTCAGGCTGTAATGGTAGAGAAACTATACAATAAACCCATTATGACTTCCTTCCATGCATTGTTTAGCATCGGTATGATGTTGGGCGCATGGAGTGGTGCGTTGTTTACTGATCTTAAAGTTGAATTACCTTATCATTTTATTATTGTAGTAAGCTTTGCATTGGTAGCGGTTGGTTGGGCGAGTCGGAATCTTGTTCGTGACAAACCTGTTCCTGCGGTTAAACATGATGGTCCCCTATTCAGATTGCCGAATGCTGCACTGATAAGCATTGGTATCATTACCTTTTGCTGCATGTTAGGTGAAGGCTCCATGTCAAACTGGAGTGTGAACTACATGGGAAATATTGCACATGCTTCTCAATCACTAGCGCCCATTGGACTTTCTGCCTTTGCAACGGCAATGACCATTGGAAGAATTTTTGGAGATCGAATACGATTAAGCCTTGGCGATAAAAAAATGATTATTGGCGGTGGTGTCTTCGCGGCCATCGGATTATCGACAGCACTTTTATTTCCACATCCCTACTCTTCCATCTTCGGATTTTTCATGGTGGGATTGGGATTATCTTCGATTGTTCCAATTGCATACAGTATTGCCGGAAATGCAAAGAGCCTAGCTCCCGGAGTTGGCTTGGCTATGGTGACTACTGTTGGCTATTCCGGGTTTTTAGTTGGACCTCCCATCATTGGCCTCATTGCCGATTGGCAAACTTTGCAGTTTGCATTGGGCGTTGTACTCCTGCTCTTTATTGCAATGATTTTACTGGGTCTTCGATATAAATCACAAAGTTGATGGATATAAAATTTGAACAATCTGAAAACAAAGGTGCATTCTTCATAGAGGAAAACGGAAAGCGCCTGGCTGAGATGACGTTTAGCAAAGCTGGTGATACTCGAATTATTATTGATCACACTGAGGTAAGCGATGCGTTGAAAGGGAAAGGTGCGGGTAAACAACTTGTGTCCGCTGCTGTTGATTATGCACGAAAAAATAACATCAAGATTATTCCACTCTGTCCTTTTGCCAAATCTGTTTTTAATAAAGTGAAGGAATTTCAAGATGTACTTGATACGTGATTACTGCTGGCTGCCTTCGTTTGCTTTTCGCCTAAAAAATCACCATCCGTTCCAGGAAGTAACGTTCCTAAGCGAGAATAAATATCGACAACAGTGCTGTCGTAACTCAATGCTTCTTTGTATAGGCTGATTGCCTTTTGGGTATTGCCTTTCTCCTCATAGAGGTATCCACTCACATAACAAATCCAATTGTTTCGTACGCCATTCGCATACGCCTGATCGTAATATTTTAACGCTTCATCGTATCGCTTTTGATCATAATAGACATCGCCCAGTTTTTGCAAGGCATCAAAGTAGGTAGGATCCTTCTCAAAAAGACCAGCTAAAGTCTGAGCAGCCTGATCATACTTTTTCTGGTAATACAAAATCAATCCCCTCTTAAATTGAATCTCTGAACTATTCGAATTAATCTGAAGGGCCTGATCATATGAAACAAGAGCAGAGTCGAGTCTATTCAACTCAAATGCAACATTGCCCATGCCGATAAAAGGTTTGTCGTCTGCTTCATCTTCCTTTGATGCTCTTTCATAGTTTACATAGGCTGAATCAAATTCTTGACTATTGTAGTACTGCTCGGCAACATCATAATAATTCAATTCCTCCGACCCAAAAAGTGAAACAATGAAAGAGATGAAGAAAAGAAAAAACATCGTCACTGATATGCATCCTACAAAAAATCGCTTACCGAATTTAGATGGTGGTGATGTGGGATCATTTGATGTAAATTCAGTTTGCTTCTTTTTAAAGAAAGATTCGAATGCATCACCAAAAGAAGAAGTAGTAGTAGTAGAAGTATCCGAGTATCTCGGTCTTTCTTGATCCTGATAGCGTGTGTCTTTTTGCTTTGATGGAAGATTGCGAAAACCCAAATAGAAAAAGAAACCTATCGGTCCCGAAATCAAATAGAAAAAAGAACCATCAACAGACCACGTCAAGGCCAGCACAAACAACAGCACAATGGCAATTATGAAATAGAGTTTTGATTTGCTAGACTTATCTTGGTCAGGTTGGTTTGTTGATTCCATATAAGTTGATTCAAAATCAAAAATCTTACATCCAAATTCTTAAATCATACCATGTGCGCTGTAATTTCACGTTCGTCAATCCGGATATCATCTTCACCAACTTCATCAAACGGATGCTCCAGGTGATCTTGAATATTATCTAGACTCACGAGAATGAAACTGTACAGAATGGGCATTACATATTCCAGGTGTGCAGAGAAATCATGAAAGGTGCTGGCGAAATACGGGCCGTAAATAATTGGGAAAATATAGATGAAGACTTTGCTGTACGCTCTTAGCGTTACAGGCGTTCGATAAGCGTGAATGATTTTCATGTTATCAAACGCAATAATCATTTTACTCACATACTGACTCACGCGAGAAATCTCTCCACTCTGAACACCGTAGTGACGCAGCTCCATTACCATCAGGGAGAGGCTGGAGAAATGATGAAATATCCTTTCCTCATTAACACCCCACTCCTTTCGGTGGCTTTCTACCAGCATCGATCGCATTAACAAAGTCATCTCTGCCATTAAGACTTTTACACGCTGAGGCAGATCGTGATTCTTATCGACAGTCCAATCGCGGGTAGCATAATAAATGGCGATGGCATGTCCTTTAAAATCAGCAAAGCGCTGCAAGGCTGTTTCCCTTCGCGTATAGGCTGAGCCAATTGAAAACACCACTGGAAAAACAATGGCCACACCCACCAGCATGTCCGGAAACTTAGCCGTTAACCCAAAGTGAAAACAAAAATAAGTTGAAATAACAGAAAGGGTAGTAACAATTATCGTTTTATAATTAATGATCAGGAAGAAACTTTTTAGAATTCTTTTCATAGTTGAGTTTTCGACAGTTAAAGTTCAGCAAAAGCAGCAGATTAACCAACAGGTAAGTTGTTGTTATGCGTGCGTTACTTCTAAAAAACAAGGCAGAGTAATTGATGTGCTTTTAAGATTCTGATTTGTGACAACCCAAAATTGACAAGAAGAATTTAACTTACTTATTGATTACGATAGCATCAACCAAAATAAAATTAACATGATCCATATCATCCGTGTTGAGTTTTAGTTTGCCCTTTACGGTAACAAGGTCATCGATTTGAAGCTTTGGCAGGTTCCGCGCAAAATTCACTTCTGCAATCGACTCTGGTCCTGCACCTCCACAAAAAAAACACTGGCTCATAGGGAATTTTGAAAGAACAATGTAATTACCACCTTCAGGCGCAAACGGAACATAGAATCCTTGTAACGTTATCTCTTTTCCAACGAATGCTTTTAAGTCAGCAGAGAAGGTAGGATAGAAAAGATACTCGCCCAATTTCTCATAGTACTTTGGCTCGAACTTGGTCTTTGCAAATGCATCCCATGCATCGAATTTACCCTGAGCAAAACTTGCTATGTTCAACATGATTACCAAAGCCAAAATAATTACCTTTTTCATCTTCTTTATTCTAAATACTAAATTCTATCTCCTAATTTTTTTTACCTAATTCCCGCTCAGGATTTTTGAAATATCTACACGATAAGCCTGTATTGCCGGAAGGATGGCGCATATCAATCCTAACGCTAAGCTTCCACCTAAAATTATCCACTCTTGTGGATAGAAAACAAATCCGCTGATGCCGGCTTTCTGAGTTTCCACCATCATCATGGACAAGAGTACCAATACGCCATGTCCCATAAACAATCCAATAAGGCTACCCAATAATGTAAGTGTCCCACCTTCTAACAAAATGGAAACAAAAAGCTTTGAACGGGTAGCCCCCATCGAACGCATAATGGCCATATCATACCTGCGTTCTTTCAATGAATTATACAATGCAATGAAAATACTCAACCCTGAAATAACGATGAGCACATAAGCAAAGGCCATGAGAATTTCTACTCCTACTCCTAAGATTGAAAACAATCTTGCTGTTTCGAAGGCGGGTGATGCTGCCTGCAAACTACTTTGTGAATTAACAAAACGTGGAAGTTGAATAGCACCCATTGGGGAACGATACTGAATCAGCATCGATGTAATTTCCTTTGTTGAATCACTCGATGCAACTGAAGGAACTAATCGTGAAGGAATAAAAGACGAATCAAATTCGTGATGCATCTGTTCATGACCTCCTTCATGCAGCTGCCAAACACTTTCAACATTGCATAGAATCAAATTATCAAGAACCGTATTACTCTTTTTCAGAATACCTTTCACTACATACTGATGATCATCGTGTGAGTGGCCACCTGATACAAGACCATGGGCACTTGCAAACTTATCGTCCATCTTCAATCCGGAAAGTTCAGCAGCGTTTGCTCCTATTGTAACATCAAATACATTGTTCCACCATTCGCCTTGTGACAATTCAACTTTGTAGAGATCTGCATACTCACGACTAGTTCCTACAATGCGATACGTTTGATAGCTGTCGCCCAGCGCCAAAGGAATTGCTCTCTTCACCAATCTGTTTCTTGAAATTTTTTCTGCTTCAGCAAGCTTGATATTTCCCGTTGGGAAATCCATGTGAAAAATATTACACAAAATAAGTTGCAGCGGACTACCCTTTGCTCCCACTACTAAATCAATGCCCCGCGCACTCTCTGTAATCTTCTTTTCGAGTTGTGCATTGAACAACAACAATATCGTGATCACGGCAATGCCCAGCGAGAGCAACACAATGTTAATCGCTGTGTTGAGCGGCCTAGCTTTGAGGTAATTCCAGACAAGTGAAAAGAGTGACATGTGGGGAGATTAGATTTTAGATTTTAATAAAAACATTTCCTTTTTACTATACATTTGCCTACTGCTAATTGCCTATTGTCTACTTTTCAGTACAAGATTAACTGATTCGATATTTTATCTTTTAGACGTTGATCGTGTGTGGCAACAATTAAGGTCGATTGGTTTTGTGAAGCAACATTCAACAATAAATCAATTACCTTATTGCAATTTTTATCATCCAATGCAGAGGTAGGTTCATCGGCAAAAATAATTGACGGTTTATTAAGTACTGCTCTGGCAATTGCCACGCGTTGTGCTTGTCCCTGACTCAATTCTGTCACTTTGCTTTTTCTTTTTTCAGAAAGGCCAAGACTTGCTAACACCTGTTCAATTCTTTCTTCATTGATTGGCAATCCAGCTAAGTAGGGCGCCATTACAAGATTCTTCTCAACCGACAATGCACTGATCAAATGATTCTTCTGAAATATGAATCCTATTTTTTGTCCACGGAATTTATCCAACGATGATTCTGAAAGCGTAGAGAGCTCTGTTTCATCTACCTTAACTGATCCTGAGTATTGTCGAAGTAATCCCCCCATCAAATGTAGCAAGGTGGTCTTCCCGCTTCCGGATTCTCCCAACAATAAAATGTTCTCACCCTTCTTTACCTCTACATCTGGAAAACGTAATGTGGATTGAGGGGCGTAGGAAAATGAAAGGTTCGAAATCTGAATCATGGGAATGATAAAAGTTAATTGTTAAAAATTAATAGTTGATTCACTTAAATGGAAATATTTTGGTTACCCATTCACAATTAGCATTTAACTATCAACCTTTAAATCCATTCCTAGATTCCATACTTCTCCATCCTTCGATAAAGCGATGCGCGCGTAAGGCCAAGTTCATCCGCAGCCTTAGAGATGTTTCCATTATGCATTTGCAAGGCTTTTACGATTGCGGTCTTCTCAACCTCATCGAGATTGAGTGTGTTATTGGATGGACCCGTAGTCAAGGATCTGCTCAATAGAAAATCACTTTCCTGAAGACTCGGAGAATCTGTCATTATCACAGCACGTTCAATGGCATGTTGTAATTCACGGATGTTTCCAGGCCAGGCATAACGTTTCAATTTATCCATTGCTTCAGTGGCAATGCTCGTAACCGTTTTGTGATATCTGCGTGCGTAGTAATTCAAATAATGCTGCGCAAGCAATGGTATGTCTTCAACTCGATCGCTTAAGGTTGGAACCTGAAGCTCAACTGTGTTAATCCGATACAATAAATCCTGACGGAATGTACCTTCCTGTACCATTTTATGTAAAGGCATGTTGGTAGCACAGATCAATCGTATATCAACCGCTATGGATTGATTTGCTCCAACGCGTGTTACTTGTCTTGCTTGAAGGGCACTCAACAACTTGCTTTGCAAACTCATACTTAAGTTTCCAATCTCATCTAAGAAAAGGGTTCCTCCATTAGCGAGTTCGAATCTTCCGGGACGATCTTCACGTGCATCGGTAAATGATCCTTTCTTGTGACCAAAAAGTTCACTCTCAAAAAGTGTTTCAGTAATGGCACCCATATCCACCGAAACAAAACTGCTGTCCTTCCGCAAGGAACGCTGATGAATAGCACGAGCAATTAATTCCTTACCTGTTCCGTTTTCTCCAAGTATCAAAACGTTCGCATCAGTCTTGGCAACTTTTTCTGTAAGATTGAATACTTCTCTGATGGCTGAACTCTGACCAATAATTTCTGCGAAAGGTTTGCTGATTTGTTCTTCGAGCATCTCCTTCGCTTTCTTTAATTTATCAACCTGATTGTATGATTTTTTTAACTTGATAGCAGTAGAAATCGTGGCGACTAACTTTTCATTTTGCCACGGCTTCAAAATAAAATCGGTCGCTCCGGCTTTGAGTGCTCGAACCGCCATCTCTACATCTCCGAAAGCTGTGATCATGATCACAACAGAAGATGGATCATGTCCGATAATTTGTTCCAACCAATAAAACCCTTCCTTACCACTGGTAATGTCCTTACTAAAATTCATATCCAATAAGATGACATCGTAGGTATCATTGTTTAAGAGGAATGGAATTTTCTTGGGGTTCTTTTCGATGATAACATTGTGGCTTTGCTTTTTGAGCAACATCTTGGCCGCGAGGAGTACGTCCTCATCGTCATCGATCATTAAAATTTTGCCTCCTTCGGTGCTCACGTTTAGGTCAGGTTTAGGTGAATCGCTTTATTATGGGAAAATAGTGCCAAGAATAAAATCGAAGAATATAAGCTGTTTTAAGCTATTACCGGTTCGACTCTAATCTTATTCGCACAAAGATGTTCAATTATGAACACAGGAGGAAGAAGAATTCTAGGAATTGCAATGATTTATACGAATTCTGTCGCGGCCTGTCAATCCTACTCTGATGGGATATCAAAAAACATCAGCTAGCAGTATTGATACCGCTATTCATCTCAGATGTGGTCAAGTCAAAGTGTACGCGGGCGCGGGCGTCTCCATTTGTTGAAATAACTTCTATTGTAGTCCACGCAACAGAAACTCTTAAGGCCAATCCAGCCACAGGCAGGATTGGCCTTAAGAGTTTTATAAAATCAAGAAAGGCAACTCGCCAGAAGCGTGTTGCCTTTCTTGATTTTATAATGTGCGCCTACAAAATGTCTGTGAAATACACCTGATCTTTCGCACATGTGAGATGAACGTAGATCAAAGCTGGGATGCTCGATTCAATACGCGCGCCTAAGGCTTAACTCTAAACATATTCACTTGATTTTGATGGATCAGATACAATCTTTCATCCGTAAGCAAAGCAAATTCACATGGTTCAGGCAATGACATCGAGCGCGTTTCGCTTGTAAAGAGATCGATGAATTTTAGCTGACCTTCTTGTAAATAGTAAAGTTCTTCGCCAATAAAATTAAAATATTTAAGTCCTTTAGCTTCGATGGTTTTGATCAGCTTACCCATACTGTTAAGCACCAGGATACCTTTGTTTTGATCAAGCAAGAAAATAAAGTTTTGATATTCACGGATGAACGTAATTTTAGTCTTATCAGTAATAAGGGATTGAATGCTCGCCTCAATATTCACAATGGATGTACGAAGATTAACACGCTTCACACTCCAATCAGCCGAATCCAGTATCGCTAAACTCTGATCGCCAAACGTGCACGCGAGATAAGGAGCTATTGCGAAAGCCTGATTTGTTTTTGTTGAAGAAACTTCCTCAAGCAACGGACCTAAAAACTGATAAGACTGTGATGCTTTTCTATAGGTAAACAAACGAGCTCCATCACGAGGATCGAATAAGGTAGGTAAAGTTGGGTTGGTTGATGACGCTATCAGTAATCCGTCAACAGAATATTTTTCAATGATGTTTGAATGAAGAACTACATACAAATCACCAGGTCGATCAACCGAGGCCGAAACAATATTCTCTTTTACTTCAAACGATTTTAATTTTTCGAACTGCGCATTCGCGCAAAACGGAAAAAGAAAAATAAGAATGCTCCACTTCATTATGTTGCTGGTGTAAATGTTTTCAGTTCAGTTGTTTTACCATCATACACTGCATAGGTATCGAAGTGAACCCACTCTCCTAAGTTAATGTAACGACTATTTGCACCAATCTTCAGATCAAGCGGTAGATGTCGGTGACCAAAGATATAAAAATCGTGATGCCGTATTTTTTCCTGCTCGGTGCAATACACCCACAAATACTCCTTCTCTTCTCCTTTAAATTTCTCATCGGTATTCATATTGCTGATGCGACTCTTTCGCGACCAGAAATTACCCAATCCTATGCCAAAGTTTGGATGAAGCCGTGCAAATGCCCACTGACAAAAACCACTATTGAAAAATTTCTTTAGCACTTTGTATACGTGATCACCCGGACCAAGTCCATCGCCATGACCAATCATTAACTTTTGATTGCCTACATTTAACGTTTGCGGCTCTCGATAAACGGGTATACCCAACTCTTTTGTGAAGTAATCAAACATCCACATATCGTGATTGCCGGTAAAAAAGTAAATGGGAATGCCAGCATCTCTAAGCTCCGCTAGCTTTCCTTGTAAACGGATGAATCCTTTTGGAATTACGTGTTTGTATTCAAACCAGAAATCGAAAATATCACCCAACAAATAAATGGAATGCGCATCATGTCTCACCATCTCAAGCCAGGTGACAACACGTCTTTCGCGTTTCAAACTTTCATCATAGGTCGGCACACCCAAATGAAAATCAGAAGCGAAGTAGATTTTCTTTCCGTTTAAATTCTGTATCGTTTCAGCCATAAATAAAAAACTCAGGTGCATTGCGACACCTGAGTTCAAAAATAAGATTATTTATCAAGAGCTTAGTTTTCGCTTACTTCAGCCTTCACATCATTGTCAACAAGAGGCCCTACTACTGGAGGTTGTTTCACTTCGTCCTTTTTCTCCTTCTCTGCATACTGCCCCTGACTGGTTGTGAAGTCATGATAGTTGGTTTGCTTCTCAAATGGACGCTTGCCTATCAATCTTTCCAAATCGCTTTGGAACAAGATTTCTTTCTCTAGCAACTCTTTCGCAATGGTTTCAAGATGATGACGATGATGAGTCAATAACGTCATCGTACGACCGTATGCTTCGTCAATTATCGATTTTACTTCTTTATCGATACGCTCTGCCGTTGCCTCGGAGTATGGCTTATTAAAGGCATAATCCGTCTGCTTCGAATCGTAGAACGACATATTACCAATTTCTTTGTTCATGCCATAGATCGTTACCATTCCGTACGCCATCTTAGTGATTCGTTCCAAATCACTCAACGCACCAGTAGATATTTTTCCAAAGATTAATTCTTCTGCTGCACGACCACCAAATGTCATTGACATTTCATCCATCATTTGTTCCGTCTGATAAAGGAATTGCTCCTTAGGTAAATATTGTGCGTAACCTAATGCAGCTGTACCGCGTGGTACAATGCTTACCTTAACCAATGGATCAGCATGTTCTAAGAACCAACCGGCTACAGCATGACCAGCTTCATGGTAGGCCACAATTTTCTTTTCTTCCGGAGAGATGATTTTTGTTTTTCTTTCCAATCCACCTATCACACGATCAATCGCATCCTGGAAATCCTGAATATCAACTGCCTTCTTATCTCTTCTTGCCGCGATGAGCGCAGCCTCGTTACATACGTTGGCTATTTCTGCACCGGCAAAACCGGGAGTCTGTGCTGCTAGTTTTTTAACATCGACCGTTGGATCAGTTTTGATTGGCTTCAAATGAACTTTGAAGATTGCTTCACGACCAACGATATCTGGCTTGTCAATACTGATTTGTCTATCGAATCGACCAGGGCGCAACAGCGCAGAGTCTAATACATCTGGACGGTTAGTCGCTGCCAGGATAATTACACCTGAATCCGTTGCAAAACCATCCATCTCAACCAACAATGAGTTCAATGTATTTTCACGTTCGTCATTTGCTCCTGGAACTTGTCCACGACCGCGTGAACGACCAATGGCATCAACTTCATCAATAAATACAATACACGGTGCTTTTTCTTTGGCTTGTTTAAACAAGTCGCGAACACGTGCTGCTCCAACGCCTACAAACATCTCCACAAAATCAGATCCTGATAAAGAGAAGAAAGGAACCGCAGCTTCACCAGCCACGGCTTTCGCCAACAAAGTTTTACCAGTTCCCGGAGGCCCGACAAGCAATGCGCCCTTCGGTATTTTTCCACCCAGTTTGGTGAATTTGGTTGGGTTCTTTAAGAACTCTACAATCTCCTGAATCTCTTCTTTTGCTTCGTCCAATCCGGCAACATCAGCGAACGTAATTTTCACTTTGTTGTCAGCATCAAACAAGGCAGCCTTCGATTTTCCAATGTTGAATATCTGTCCACCAGGTCCACCGCCACCGGTCATTCTACGCATCAACATCCAGAACCCGAAGATCACAAGGAAGAGCAAACCCCATGACATGAACATGTTCATGAAATTGAAGCGATCTTCTGTGCTATATTCTGGTCTCTTGGCTGCAGGGGTTTTGTCTAATAACTCACGAAACTCCTGATCGAAGTTCCCCGAATCAACAATCTTAATGCTATAGTGAGGTCCTGATTTACTTGCCAATGGACCGGTGCTGACGTCTTGCTTATACTTTGCGTTTTCTAATGCCTCGGTACGAAGTGTTACCTCAGCCATTTTTGGATCCTGAATCAACACCACCTTCTTCACGTCACCATTCGCCACCATTTCTTTCAGGTCGTTGAAGTTTTTCTCCTTCAGACTCGAACTGTTGTTAAATATCATTACCGCAAAGATTATCGCAATGGAGGCAAAGATTACCCACATCTGATAATTACCTTTTGGTCCTTTGCCCGGCAATAAGGGCTTATTCTCTTTCTTCTTGTCAGCCATGTGTAAATTAAAGTCTGTTTAAAATATCAAATCAATAACGCTACTGCAGTTTATTAGTTTTGGCTCTCTTTTATTTCCCGAATATCAGCATCTCCCCACAAGCGCTCTAATGAGTAGAATTCCCTGCGATCTTTTCGAAAAACGTGAGCCACAACATCTATGTAGTCGAGTAACATCCACTCTTTATTGTTCTTTCCTTCGCTATGCCACACATTTTCTTTCAAGGTTTTAAAAACCTCCTCATCAATGGAGTCAGCAATGGCATCAATTTGCTTGTCTGAATTCCCAGAGCAGATCACAAAAAAATCAGCTATTGAGTTTTTGACCTTTCGAAGATCCATTACCACAATGTCAGCGGCCTTTTTTTCCAGCATTCCCTTCACAATTACATCGCTCAGTATTTCCGAACTTGCTCCCTTCCTTTTCTTGGCCATTAAACTATCTTCGTTTTTGGTTCAACTACAAAACTAATCAAAATACCTTGTATAAAATTCCGGCCAACACGGTTTTCATGGGCAAGAATCTGGTCTTTATGCCGGAATGTCATTCTACCAACGACCTGGCCCTACAACTCTGCCAACAACAAAAGGCATCTGAAGGTACTGTCATTATCACGGCCAACCAGACTGCAGGCCGGGGACAGCGTGGAAATACCTGGCATGTTGAGCCGGAAAAGAACCTTACTTTCTCCATTATCCTAAAACCTACCTTCCTGGCTATAAAAGATCAATTCTATCTGAATATTATTACCGCCCTAGCCATTAATGATTATTTGATTGAAAAAACGGATGCCATCATTCGCATTAAATGGCCCAATGACATGATGTTGAATGCTAAGAAAGTAGCTGGCATACTAATCGAGAATCAAATACAGGGAAATTCGTTCACCAGTGTCGTGGTCGGGATCGGATTGAATATGAACCAGGAGGCTTTCAAAATTAGTACAGCAACCTCATTACACCTTATATCCAATCAAGTTTATGATTTGAATGTTGAATTAGAACACATTCTCCACAAACTTGAGGTGAGATATCTGCAATTGAAAAGCGGAAAAGAAAATACATTGTTGGCTGATTACTTAAACGTGATGTATTGGCGACACGAACTTCATACTTTTGTGGCCAATAATCAGTCGTTTGACGGAACCATTGTTGGGCTTGATGATCTGGGAAGATTAAAGGTCAGTACACCACAGGGCGAACGTGTTTTTGGAATGAAAGAAATACAATACCAAACGACTGCTCAATAAACTGAAGACATTACACTATGAATATTTTTAAAGAGTCCAGTCGCATTGTCATTACGTGCAATAAACGTCTTGCCCCTTATCTGGAAAAAGAAGTCGAAGCACTTGGCTTTGAATTGACTCGCGTATTTGGAACTGGTGTAGAGTTGAAAGGCACTGTGAATGATTGTATAAAATTGAATCTTAATCTTCGCTGTGCAAGTCAGATACATTATTCATTAATGGAATTTGAAGCGAATGATCCGGATGAATTATATCGCGGTTTGAATGATTACGCGTGGGAAAATATTTTAGCTTCCGATGGTTATTTTTCAGTGACCTGTAATGTCGATAACGAAACCATCAACAACACGATGTTTGTAAATGTGAAAGTGAAAGACGCCATTGTTGATCGCCTGCGCATGCTCACTAAGCAACGCCCTGACTCGGGTCCTGATTTAGACAAAGCAGTGATCCATTTATATTGGAAAGATAACAACGCTGAAATTTTTGTTGATACTTCGGGACATACATTAGCAAAACACGGTTATAGAAAAATTCCAGGCAAGGCTCCAATGTTAGAAGCATTGGCCGCGGCAACGATAATGGCCACTAAGTGGGATTATCGTTCTCCCTTTGTAAATCCAATGTGTGGATCCTCTACTCTCGCAATTGAAGCTGCATTACTAGCAACTAACAGAAGACCAGGATTGTTTCGCGATAATTATTCTTTCATGCACGTGGTGAATTATGACGCTAGTGTATATCGAAAAGAAAAGGATAATCTTCAGTCGCTCATTAAAGAAGTTCCGGGATTAAAAATAATTGCTACGGATATTAGTGATGATGCTATTTCAATTTCAAAAGTAAATGCTGAAATGGCAGGCGTTCAAAATTTAATTGAGTTTGCCATTTGTGACTTTGAAGACACCGAAGTTCCAGAAATATTCGGTGTTGTTTTCTTTAATCCGGAATATGGTGAACGCTTGGGTGAAGTTTCCGAACTGGAGATTACCTATAAACGCGTTGGTGATTTCATGAAAAAGAAATGCAAGGGCTATAGTGGCTATATCTTTACCGGCAATCTTGACCTCGCTAAAAAGATCGGACTGAAAGCCAGCAGAAGAATAGAATTTTATACCGCTAAGCTGGATTGCAGGTTGTTAGAGTATGAATTGTATTCAGGAAGTAAAGCAGTGAAGGAAGAAGTAAAAAGTTAATCGTTAATGGTTATTTTGAATCAATGTCCACAGACCACGGTCGACAGTCGACTGTGGTCTGTGGACATTTCATAACCAATCCTGTGACTTTAAAGAGATTTCGCATTATAGCATTGTAATTGAGAACGCATGTCGGAAGCTGAACTACAGCAGGAGTATGAAATACTCGAACGATCAAAGAAAGATTCAAAGGCTTTTGGCGAACTCTATGAAAAATATTTCGATCGCATTTTCAGGTTTGTTTACCGCCAAACCGATGACGAAGACCTAACCGCTGACCTCTGCTCGCAAACTTTCTTAAGTGCGCTGAAAAATGTTGAACGCTATCAATTTCGAGGTGTTCCGTTTTCGGCATGGCTTTATAAAATAGCCAGCAACGAAGTGAACAAACATTATCGGAAGAAGAAAAAAGTAAAGGTATTTAGCATAGAAGAAATTCGTGTGCGCGAATTGATGGAACAAGCCAATGAAGATTGGGACGAAGAACTAATCGATCGCATGTTGACGTTCTTAAAAGGATTACCAACCGAAATGCTTCAGGTATTGGAACTTCGGTTCTTTGAAGACAAGGATTTTAAGGAAATTGCTTTCATTCTCGACATTACCGAAAGTGGAGCAAAGATGCGTACCTACAGAGCGATCGATCGCTTGCGCAAACATTTTAACTTGCATATTAAGTACGATGGGAAGGAATGAAATACGACTCAAAAGGCAAAAGATAAGTTCCGGCAGAATTGCCAAACACCGGAACTATGAACAGCTTATGGAGCTACACGAACGCCAAAAAAGAATTAAGCGTACTACATCTTTACTTATCTATTTTGCCATTTTCACAATTTTGATGGTGTTACTTATTACGATTATTATGATGCGTCAATGGGAACGCAAAGAAACAAAAGACAAGAAAGCAGTGATTGAATATAGCATTCTTCACAACAAAACCTGAATCGCAATTCACGCAATAATCAAATCATAATTCTTTGCGTTCTCTGTGGTTAAAATTTCAACCACAGAGAACACTAAAGATGCAAAGCAAAAGCTCAAGACAAATTAAATCTTAATCGTTTTCCATCTTCCTCTTCGGAATAGCATAATAGCGGCAATGGCCATAGCTGATTCGGCTGTTACAATGGCGATGTAAGTGCCGTTCGGGCCAAACTCTAAAGTCTTGGCAAGAAAATAGGCGAAGGGTATTTGAAATAACCAGAAGCCAACAAAACTTAATATCGTTGGTGTTCGTGTATCGCCTGCACCATTAAACGATTGATTAACCACCATTCCATATGCATAGAAAATATAACCGATGCTTACTATCTGCAGACAGCGTGTTCCATTTAGCAATACAGCTTCGTCTTCGGTAAATAGTCCAACGATTTGTTTTGCCAATGTCAGGAATATAATCGTAATGCCTGCGAGAAATAACATGTTGATAAAACCTGTTCGCCAAACTGATTTCTCCGCGCGATCGGGTTTACCCGCACCTAAATTTTGTCCAACTAAAGTAGCCGCGGCATTCGCCATTCCCCATGCTGGTAATATGGCAAATACAATCACGCGTATTCCAATAGAATATCCTGCCAAAGCAACACTACCAAAAGATGACATGATGCGCACTAAAAAAATCCAACTCGCTGACCCAATTAAAAATTGACCTGTACCTCCTGCAGATACCTTCAGCAAATTGACAATGATGTTCCAATTCACAAGAAAATTATCAGCATGAATTTTAATCAGGCCTTTACCTTTTACTAAATGATAGACTTGATATAACACTCCTGTTCCTCTTCCAATAGTAGTTGCAATGGCGGCACCTGTCACACCAAATGCAGGCACGGGACCAAAGCCGAAAATGAAAATCGGATCAAGAATGATGTTCATTCCATTGGCGAGAATAAGCGCACGCATGGCCAATGATGCATCTCCTGCTCCGCGGAATATTCCATTGATTAAAAACAACATCACAATGGTAATATTTCCGGTTAGCATCAATGAAGTATAACCCGAGCAATTATCAATAATGTTTTGATTGGCGCCCATCACACGGAGTAAGTCCTTCGAAAAGAACAATCCTACAATGGAGATCAGTATAGAAACTGCCAACCCGATGTAAATAGCTTGCACGGCCGCAACACCTGCAGCTTTTTGATCCTTCTCCCCTATTCTGCGTGCAACCATTGCTGTTGCACCCATACTAAGCCCCATGGCAAGAGAATAAACTAATGTGAGAACTGATTCAGTCAAAGTAACTGTAGCCAATGCATCGTTATCGTGAAGACGACTCACATAAAATACATCGACCACTGCGAAGAGTGCTTCCATGGCCATTTCAAGAACCATGGGTACCGATAATAAAAATATGGCGCGATCGATACTGCCTTCGGTAAAGTCTTGCTGATCGCCACGCAACGCTTGTTTGAATAAAGAGAATATAGAAGATAACTTCGATTGAGATTTCATTGAATGAAAATTAAGATTTGTAAATAGTAACAAGCCCCAAGAGTAGGGTTGAAGGAATTAAATTGGCACGAAACCAATTGTTAGATGACGGAAATCATAGGCGTTAATGTGTAGGCCTGTAAACAAGCTATAACAAAGATGTAAAAAAGTTGTGAATGTTGAAGAGGGGGTGGATTAATTTTCCATGACCGTTGTGCCTGAAACCTATTCTTTAGAACTCAACCTCAGCTGCGCTTGTTTGGATATCTGATACAAAGGTAGCTGAGGTTCGATAGGTACTCTGCTTATCGAAGTAGCACTACACCACCCCGCTTTTCCTTAATACCTTCCTCTGGTCGGTAAGAGCTCTTATATTTTGCAACCCATGAATATGTTCCCGGAGGTAAAGCCGCTCCTATGTTATTGTATGTCCCGTTCCATTTAAAGTCAAGTTTATCCGATTGATAAATCATTTCACCCCATCGATTAAAAATGAATATTTGAAAATCTTCAGGTGAAACAAAAAGAGGATAAACATGAAAATCAATGTTGAATGAAATAGAACTCCCCGGTCTGAAAGCATTTGGTGCATTGATAAGTGGATTACATTCTATCACCACTTCAGTTTGATCCTGAGAGGTGCAACCAAAAAAATTAGTCAGATCTACAGAATAGATTCCGGGTTGATTAACCAGAATAGTTGAGGATATTTCTCCCGTAGACCATGCATAACTTTCGAAAATATTGCTTGGATCAGGTATAAGTGTAACCTCTTTCGTATTCGGATCGGGGTTATTAGGATCATTGCAGATAACCGCTGAACCTGGCAGAAATCCTTCATCAACTCTTAAAGTCGTAACAGGCAACTCCTTGCTTACCGGAGCGCAACCATTCACCAGTGCCTGCACTTTATATTTCCCTGGAACCGTTGTGACCAGTTGGTTAGTACTGTTATTTAATGATGTGCCATTAAGTGTCCACGTTACGGCGGCTGTTGAAGGAGTAGGTATGGCCGTCAATGTAAACTCTTGTCCTTCGCAAGGAAGTGTAGAAGTAAGATCAACCGTAACCGGATCAAGGATTGTTAAAGAAAATATTGCAGAAGTTCCTTTGCAACCGGAGAGTATGCTGGTCACTTCTACTTCATAATTTCCATTTCCACCAGAGGTAGATGTTACTATAATTTGAGGTCCGGAATCAGTTCCACTTGGCGTTGTCCAGTCGTAGCTAAAAGAACCAACTGGTGTGGCTGAAAGTGTAACTATATCCGCACAAGGATCTGTAGAAGTAATGGCAGGAGTTATCGTTTCAACAATAACATCAATAGACTGTGTTGAAGGACAAAACGCACTTGTATTATCACTTACAGTCACATTGATTGTTCGAGTTAAGCCCGGAGTTATCTGAACGGTTTGTAATAACTCAGTGCCCGCAACAATACTTGATGGAGGTCCCGTCCAAAGGTAAGTAGCATTAGTGGCCGGAAAATTTGTAGGAGTTGCTGTAATGATTTCGCACGTTGGATCTAGAGTAAATTCTGTAGATGGAAGCGCAAGAATATCAAGATCATCTGTAGCGATGCAACCAAACCCATCCGTTGCCTGAAAAACATAAGAACCAGGTGCAATTGCAACAGTTGGATGAGGACTCAGGGTTTCCAAAAATGGAACTGGCAAAAATATTGGCGTACCGGTGGTCTTATCTATTAAAATATAAGAAAACCCAGTACCTGTTCCTCCTGAGTGTGTAAAGCTTGTCGAGGTTGGACTACACGTAGCTGGCGGATTGATTACATCAACCAAAAACCCAGTATTACTAAGCCCAAAAGAAGTCGGTACATCACAACCAGTAAGGTCATTTGTAAATACTACGTTATATGTTCCTCCAGAAAGTCCTGTAAAATCCGGCACAATAGCACCCGTTGATTGATTGGTTCTTACGTCACTATACGGTACTTGAACTCCTGAAACATCAACTGTAAATGTTCCAGCAGAAGTAATCTCCAATCTGACCTCGCCATTGCTGATACCACAACCCGGTTGATTTATAATATTTGGCAGCAGAAACGTTGGTATTGGATTTACCGTTACCATTACCACATCAGATGCCGAGCACGTTCCATCTGAAACGGTTACTTTGTATTCATGAATTCCCGTCAGTGCCTGATCCACAGGAAAAGCCTGTCCACCATTTCTAATAGGTGCTACAACGTTGTCAATCTCCCATTGGTAGGTATTTCCCAGCGCTGGATTTTGTGCATTAAGGCTTCGTGTTTCATCAGAGCATATTGCGAAATCAAGTCCTAAATCTACAGTGACTGATCTCTGAAAGAGGTTGATTGTTCCTGTAGAAAAACATCCCGTATTACTATCGGTTATTGTAACATCATAGCCACCTGGCTGAGTGACCACAATAGGGTTAACGGTTTCGCCAGTAGACCAGTTATATGTTACCGTTGCGGAGTTAGAAGTGGCTACTAATGATTTGGTAGCTGGCAAAAGACAAAAGAGATTAGAGCCATCTGCAGAATTGATAACTGCACCCGGCAAAGGATTGATAACTAAATTTTGCGTGAATGTTGGCGCTACTTTATTGCCACCATTTGGATTAGCTGTATTGAGAAGACAGTCGCTTGTAATATCCAAAGAGACCTTGTATGTACCCGCTGTTGTAAAAGTGAACTGAAAATTTTGCTCCGTAGAGGATGTAATCAGTATGTCATTCTGGTCGCGCACCAACCAAGTATACTCATCCCTGTAATCATCTGATGGAATAGCTGAAAAATCAATAGGGGAATTAACACAGTTTCCTACCACAGTCATGCTCGGAGATTGAATTGGGTCTCCAAGTGTTTGTATAAAGTTAGGTAACCCCAGCGTACTGTTTGTTGCAGCTGCAAGATTGAACGGCTGCAGGGCCGTCAAGCCTGCTGTTGGCTGCAAAATATTTTCGTTTGCTCCGAAGAATAATAATGAAGAGCCCCCATTAACAGCAATATAGATTTGTCCGTCAGGCCCTGTTTGAATAGCACCAAGCTCGCCACTTATTGGCGGAGTCTTTTGAAGTAATGTTGCTACACCAAGTGCATCAATGGCGTATTCATAAATAGTAGATGTACCTCCATTTTTTACGGTTGCATAAAGTTTATTGGCCCCTGGAGAAAACTCCAATCCATAGATTTGTCCAGCGGGTTCGTTCAAATCAATTTTTCTAAAATTTGTTACAGCACCTGTGGAGTCAATAAAATCAAACAACTCAATCACATTGGAAGATCCATCCGATAATGCAACCGCCAGCCGGTTTTGCGCCCCAAGTCTCATATAACCTTGTGCATTTTGAATTGACGAGATGGAATGATCTGAACCAATGTCTGAAATAACTGGAGCTCCAAGACCATTGGCAGAAACATTATACGCTCTGAATGAATTATTACCATACTCATGTGAAATAAGCCAATTGTTATTTCCAGTTAAACGTTCGGTACTTTTAGTATACAGAACTATGCGAGGGTCGGTTAGTGGATTATTATCAGGATCTACAATACCACCAATCGTTCCTAGTTTTAAATCGAACAACATATAATTAACACGATAAGTACCATCTTCAACTGGTTCCGTGGTGAAAATGTAATACAACGTTTCATCACCCTGCACTGGAATAACAAGTGAGGACTGTGTCGAGGCAGGATTGACAGGCGATGGTGGAGCGCTTGGAATTAGTGGATTTCCATTCCGATCGTAAACCTGATAACCGTCTGTGGATAAAACTATTTGCCCATTTTGGTCACATATAACCGCTACACCTTCGTCTGAATTTACTGGACCTACAATAGGTTTGGCCGTTAATGGGGGGGTGAAGAATAGAGGGTTAAAATCAATACCAGCAGTATTGCCAAAGTACCAGATATTAGCCCGCTGATCCGAAACATGATATTCTTTAATATTTTGTCCAGCAGTAACAGAACAGCCTCCATCGGTTGCTTTTACATAATAATAACCCGCTGAGTCAACCTCATCTAATATTAGAGAAATCTTTCCATCCAATATTCCACTAGGGCCATACCACTGATATGTGGGTGATGCCCCTCCCTGCGATTGAGGTTCTATAGTAAAAGAAGAGCAGGGTGGTGGTGGATTAGCAATCTTTGGAAATTTAAGTTCGCAGCTACACGCTGTCGTATCCGGCTGAAGCGTAAGCTGAAGATCAAATGAAGTTAATGAAAGTGGTTGAGAAAAGATATCCACTGAAATTCCGTTTGCAAATGCAGTTGCGGTAACCGTGCTATTCGCATTTTGAAAGGTGTGAACAGGACTCCATGAATTTACAGGTGGTGTGCCATCACCAAAATCCCAAACAACACTATCCGCAGCAGGCGTTACCGTGGTAAAAAAAGTTATGGGGGAATTTGTACAGGTGCCAATTGGAACAAACGTAATGTTATAAAGTGTCTGTGCCGGTGGCGAGAATGATGGAAATTGTTTTGCATTAAAATTAGTTGAAGGAAATACTTCTCTGGTATATCCAACAAGTGTTGCTAAACTATCTGTGTCTGTTATTTTCCCTAGCAGGAACTGACCTGTGCTATTTTCATACAAATGGTAGATGGCACTGTCAGGTCCCATTTGCAAACCAAAACTTCTAACAATATCGATTGTGCCCGGTAATATAGAAACGGGCAGGGATGCACTTGTTAAGTTAACTTGTAAAACATCTGGAGTAACAGGCACTGAAGCATCACCATGCCGTGATATATAAAGAAAGTTTCCATCAATGGACCATTCTGTATCATAGATTGTTTCTGGCACATTGCTGGGAACACCTGTATTGAGTAAAAATTGATTAAAGACGGGATCAAAAGTCAAAGTACCTATATTGGTGTTGAAATTAAGCACAACAACATTCTTGTTTTGATCTTTAGGTGCAACCGCTAATCTCCCTGTAGCTTTATGAAAGGAGAAATTAGCAGCAGTGAGGGGTATACCACTTCCTGGAACCACGGTTGATACCAGACCTCCAGAAGTTATTGATGTAACTGTATAAGAATCGCTGCCCGCAGTTTGTGTAATGAGCCAAGAATCAATCCCATTCGGATGGGGTATTATAATCATTCCTTCTGATTGGCCATTTAACCCAGTTGCCACATTTTTGCTGATAACATTACCAAGTGGTGGAGTGGGGAAGGTTTCACTTCCGGGAGCATCAGTTTGAACAATTGCTTGTTCCACTGTTCCACCTGCAGTCATTGTAAATATGTAATACTGATTTGGGGTTCCGGGCACAGGCGTTATAACAGCAGATTGATTTCGACCAGTGTTCCCTCCTAACCCAGAGTTCGGCATTGGTGTCTGGCTTACATCATATACATTGTTTCCATCTGTGTAGAAGAGCAGGTTACCAGAATTTGCATCATTGCAAACTGCACCACCGCCTACACCGAATGGCCCTGGTTTGTTAATTATGGAAGCATTAAAAGCAGGTCTGCCAAACTGGAGACTTAATGTTCCACTACCAAAATACCAGTTCTTTTGTGTTAAACTCTGAGACCAAAGGTTAGTCTCAAAGCAAAAAAGAAAGGCCAAAAACAGCAGGGCAGCAAATATTTTTCTCAGATAAACAGGCATTGTTGTTATTTTCTCCATTGACAACTTATATCAATATTAGTATTCCATCAAAAGTAAAACGCCCAAGTTGAATAAAAATATACAATTTGGTAGAAAATATCGTTAGGAATCAGAATGCAACAACTTTTGATCTGCCGTTTTAGAATGCGTAAAGAAAAATAAACCAAACTTATGAATTGGTGTTTTCTCTAAGTTCATTTAATAACGTTAATTTGCTTTGATTGAATTACTCAACACTACAAAAATTGATGTACAGGATATTCCTACTTTACCTTGTGTTAATGCTGGTGTGCGTGGTGACGGTAACTGCACAAGATCCACAATTCTCCCAGTTTTATGCGGCACCTCTCTATTTAAATCCGGCATTAACCGGAGCAACCGGGCAGGCGCGCGTGGGCATGAACTACCGTAATCAATGGCCTGCTATTGATGCGAACTTTACGTCAATGTCGGTTTATGCTGACGTTTTTATAGAAGACAAAAGAAGTGGTGTGGGTATGATCCTGACACGCGATTCGGAAGGATTAGCGGGTTTACGTTCGCTCAGTCTGGGCCTGCAGTATTCTTATGAATTAGAGATCACCAAGAATATTGGGTTTCGCCCTGGAGTTCAGGTAGCAATTTTTAATCGGGATATTAATTTTGATAAGCTCACATTTGGTGATCAGTTCGATCAAAATACCGGTCAGTTTATAAATCCTCAAACAGCCGAAACATTCAATACCTATTCCAGTAAAACGTTTGTTGACCTTTCTTTCGGTGGCGTATTCTTTACAAAAAGTGCATGGCTTGGTGTTTCAGCATGGCACCTTACACAACCGAATCAAAGTCTTATTGGTGAGAATAGTCCACTTCCAAGAAAATATTCTGTTCATGGCGGTTTCAAATTTAAGTTGAAGCCTGGTGTTGTGGGCAGCGGTGTCTATGCACGAAAATCAGAACGTAGTATTTCTCCTGCTGTTCAATATCGCCACCAGGGTAAATTTGACCAGCTAGATGTTGGTGTTTATTTCACGTTCGAACCCATTGTATTAGGCACATGGTATAGAGGTATTCCATTTAAGAATGTAAATGGTTTTGTAAATAATGAATCGATTGTGCTGATGCTCGGCTTTGTAAAACTGGGTGCAAAGGACGCATTGAATATTGGATACAGTTACGATTACACCGTTTCAAAACTTGGTATTGGAAGTGGGGGCGCTCATGAAATCAGTTTAGTTTACACATGGCCGATTCGCGATCCACGCAAACCACCAAGAGATAAGTTGATTATTCCTTGTCCTGATTTTTAAGTAATTTAATTGTGAACTGAAGATGGTTGAGAGATAACAGTTTTCGAATTAGTTAACAGATTTACATCTTAAAAGTATTTCGAGCATTAAAAAAGGAACCCTGTTCAAAACAGGGTTCCTTTTTTAATCCAGAGACTTATGGAACAGTTAAAAGTTCAAACTACTAATGATCCATTAATTTTTAAACTTGAATGATCTGGTAACACCAAATGTATAATGTAACCCGAGTTGAATACCCACTAATAAGTTAGCACGTTGACCAAAAATCTCACTTACATCGCCACTTTTTAGAAGCTCTATAACATCATCATTACGCATATCAGTCAAACTATAATTTGCACGAATCTGCATTGTTAGATACAAGTGCCTTGCTATGTCTATATCTAAACCGAATGCCGCTGCAATTTGAAATTCAGCGTTTTTAAAATCGTTCGCTTTCTTTGTTAAGATATCTTTTGAAGGAAGGTCTGTTGGAATGTTATATTGGCCATCCGTAGCTTGCTGAGGAGTTTGAGAAGCTGTGGGATAGTCTTGTTGAATTGTCGCAAAATCAACTCCTTCGGGCATTTCAT
>JANODK010000265.1:0-2395 GCA_031412655.1 Chryseolinea sp. | reverse complement strand
GCTTTTCATGAGTCGGGGTTTCTTGGTAGCTAGCCAACAATAAACCGTCTAAACTAGTAAGTGTTCCCGAACTGCTCAGGTCAGGCGCAATAGTGCGAGTTCGCAAAATACCTGCTGTAGGAGCAGCCAGGTTCAGTTTTTTATTGTCGATACAAGTAAGCACTTTCAAGCCTAGAAGCCAAGTATCAGTATGGTTTAGGAGTTGGGTTTCAGTGCGTGTTGTGATCTTAGACCAATCTTCTTCTTGGTCATTAGGAGGAGGAGGAGGTGGGTCTTGCTTCGGTATGACCTGTTCGGAAAACTGCGGATCTGGCGAGTCATCTACTACTAACTCCGTATAGGGCTGATTGTCAATAACAGGAACAACTTCCCCTGTATGATAAGCATAGTGAGTGCTATTTATATATGAACCATTAACGCTCAAGAAACCACTCTTAAATGTGCCGGTTGATGTCCCTATATCAGCCGCTGGTTTATACAACTTCAACTCTCTCCCACGAGCGTCGTACTCATGGCCATCTACCAAATCCTTCCCAGTTGGGCTTAACTTTCTTGCAACGCTTTGTAAGAGACGTCCATCATTGCTAAAGTAACTGCTTTTCAAGTGAGCCTCACCTTCCTGTACATTACCATCCAGCACATAATCAGTAACACCTTCTTTTTGTATGCTAATTTCTCTGGAATAAGAATAGGGGCTGATCTCATTTACGGAGACAACGTTAGGTTGGTCAGCTAGACATGGCAAAGGAATAGTAGCTAAGGCCATATATGATCCTGGTTGAGATGGATATAATACATTCCCATATGTGGGCTCGGAGATTCCCTGGCCAATCCATTCGTATATCTGCCCTTTTTCAGGATTCCTAATGGAAATGCTTTCTGTTAGTGGATCAAACTCATCAATTATTATTTCCGGTTTAGCCTTTACGGAAAGGATTATGGTATTTTCAAGATGTACGGCCGTTGAACAGCCTCTTTTGGCTTCTGCTTTTAGCCTTATAAATTTCGCCTGGGGCGATAGTTGACTACCATTAAAATATGGAGCAGGTGTTGAGCCATCTAGAAAATTAATATCATCAATTTCATTATTGTTTTCATCCAATACTTTTCCACTCCAATTGATTGGAAAAGTACTAGAGTATCTATAGTCTCCATTAAGATTAAGGGGGGTTAATCCACTCGAACATACAGCATTTATACCAGAGGTAGTGACAATTTTTATCTCATTAAAGGCAACAACTTGCGGTTTAAATTTGGTGTAGTTTATTTCATAATGCTTGGTGTTATGATAGTTCTGATCAATTTCAGTGCCTATTTCAAACTCAAACCCCTCTGGCGGAACGGTGTGGAACTTTAAGACAAACCACCTATTAATATAATTGAATGCGCTAAACGGAGAAACATCAGGCCCCCAGTTTACTAAGTTGCAATATGGATTTGGTTTTAAACTTATTTTTGCTATGTGTGGCACCCCAATATTAAATTCTGTATTTGTATTAGTGCAGATTTTACCAGGAATTACCTGAGTAATTTGTCCAAAAGAATTTAGAGCAATGGCTAACGTTAACCAAATTAAGAATAGTTGTTTCATGTTTAGTTGCCAGATTTATTTTTTGAAATTGAAACGTTAATCAAATTACCTTTATCGTCATAAGTCCTACTCTTTCGGATATCGGGTTCATTAACCTGTCTTGAGATTAAACCTTCCTCATCTTCGATTAGCACCTCTTCGCCATTCGGATCAGTTGTAGTAAGTCTAACATTTGCCTTCCCATTGCAAAGGATTAAGTTATCAATTGTTAGTACAGGTCCTGCGCCTGCATTTGGAAAACCATCGAACTTAAGTGTCGCCTTTACACTACTTGCTCCAGTAAATGCATTTCCATTAAAGTTTATACGCTGTGTGGATAATTTCCAGTCTGAAGGTGAAGAATTAAGTGGAAATGACTGGTGGTATTTTTCCACATAAGTAGGATCTGCTTCAGTGTTTGAGTATACAATGACATGGGCATTGAGAGTGACAGCAGAAGTTTTGTATTTAAAACTTACCAAAACCCCCTCATCAAATCGATCAGGCCATAATATAATTTCTGGAACGTATCTTTCTCCCTTCACAGAGCAGTAATAGTTAGGTCTAGTGCCCATGATGGATATATCCTTGGCTGCATTTTTCGTAAATTGAGCTTCTGTTTTTACATCCGTATTAGACTCAACCGTGTTAACACCTTCATAATTATCTATGTAGTAACTCTTCCAACTTGTATTTGAAATGGAATAGGCTGGGACAGCTCCATTATAGCAATTAAAAGCTGCTGATAACGTGCCCAAATGTGTAAACGATTGTTGCTCAGCACCATCAAAATCCGATGAGCTTTGTAGTTTGTATAAAGGGTCC
>JANODK010000264.1:0-18377 GCA_031412655.1 Chryseolinea sp. | reverse complement strand
TCATCGCTGGGTGCAAGTGAAGGTAGTGCGGCCATGGCTCTTAAGTAATGTCTTACGTAATCACCATATCCATCGGTTAGCCAATTTTCATCTTGTGGATAGCGATTTTTACCATCCACGTCTACCATGTAGCTCGCCCAGTTTAGCTGACGGATGGCATGTTCTACTCTATTATTTTCATTTGTGAGTGATGTAAAAAGTAATTCATCGGCTGCTTGTCTGGAGGTATGACTATTGCCAGGAGTTTGATAGGCTGTTTGTTCGTTGATGACAGTAACGCCATATTTTTTCCATTGATCATTACCCAGTGTCGTATATACCCAATCATTAATTTTCTTCACATCTGATTTCCAGTTTGGAAAATAAACCTGATGATTCATTATAAACCGTGCCCACGTCATGGCATTAATTTGGGTATCGCTCCATCCTGGAACATCTTCAAAGAAAGGTCCCCATTTATTGGTTTGCATCGGATATTGTTTCATCCATTTCAATAAAGTATCAAAGCTCTTTTGGTAGGTTTCAACATTTCCTTGTTTCAAATTGATGAGTTCAAGAAACAAGTCCATTGTGCCCGACCAGTTTGTAGTGTAACTGCTGAGGCCAGCGTCACTTTTATTGCCGGAATTGTTTTTTAACTTCCCAATCTCACCTGTGTAGGCATTTACCTTAAAGGGAAGAGGTGAGTTGTTTTCGTCTCCTGTAATTACCTGCATCGCAAGTGTATTCGCAATGTCGATGGCAGCGTCTAAATATCTTTTTTCGGTAGCATGAGGATAACGTTCATTGCTCATCATTTTATATAGATGAATTAACTCAATGCCAAACGATCCTGCTTTATCAGGCTGCGTGAAATCTTTTCCAATAACCATATCCCCATCATAGATGCCTGAATAAATTAATGTATTGTAAGGAAATGGAATATTCGGCCATTTGCTATTTAACGAAGACAATCCGTGACTCAAATAGTAATCGGCAAGAAATTTCATATTCTCTTTTACGCGTTCGTTTCCCGAATAGGCGTAAAGCAAACGCCACGATGAAAGTGCCATTTGAATTTGATCACCACCCAATCCACGTGGATCATTAAAGTCAGAACGCCAAACCTGATGGTTCATGTAGTACGGAAGTCCATTCATATCTACGCGCATTGTATCCCAGAAATTCCAGATACGATCGATAACGTAACTATACGATTTACCGGGATCATCATTATACCACGGAAGAATATTTCCGGATTTATCGGTACGAATGGTGTGATAGATTAATTTTTCTTGTGCGCTGACAAGCTGTGTAGCGAACAAAAGAAATAGAATGATAAATGCTTTTCTTTGCATGTGGAATATGAATTTGAATTATGATCTTCCTACTATGGGTTCAATAAATTTAAGGTCTGCTTCACTTCTTGGTTTTAAGAAATCAAAGTCACAACCTTCATTAGCCTGAAGCACTTCACGAATGTATAATTTTGGATAACCTCTCGCGTGTTCGGATTCTGGCATTTTCCATGTTGATTTTCGGAGTTTAAGATTATCATCACTTACGTGTAATGCTATTGTTCTTTTGGGAATGTCAATCGAAACAACATCGCCACTCTGCACCAATGCCAACGGGCCTCCCATGGCAGCCTCTGGCGAAACGTGGAGGATAACCGTGCCAAAGCTGGTGCCACTCATGCGGGCATCGCTAATGCGAACCATATCTTTAACACCTTGTTGTTGCAACTTTTTGGGTATTGGAATCATGCCCCACTCGGGCATTCCGGGTACACCTTTTGGCCCGGAGTTACGAAGTAATAGAACAGAAGTAGCATCTACGTCAAGTGTGTCATCATCTATTCGGGTCAACATATCTTGATAATTTTCGAACACTACGGCCTTGCCGGAATGCACCATTAAATCTGCCGATGCAGCAGCTACTTTAATTACTGCGCCATCGGGTGCAAGGTTGCCGGTAAGAATGGCAATGGTAGGTGGAGTGCATACTGGATTATCGAGCGGTCGGATCACAGTTTCATCAATTGGTTCTGAATTATTTAATAAGGATGATAGTGGTTTGCCGGTATAGGTTTTTGCAGAAACATCTAATGTTTGTTTGATGCTTTTTAAAATTGCAGGCACACCACCTGCGGTATCAAATTCATCTATTAATTTCTCGCCAGCAGGCTGCACGTTTGCAAGGCAGGGAATCAAAGCACCCAATTCATTAAACACTTCAGGATAAAGAGAGATATTCAATCTGCCTGCAATGGCCGTGAGATGGATAATCGCATTGGTAGAGCCACCCAATGCCATACAAACTGCTACTGCGTTTCGCAGGGAGGGAAGTGTTACAATGTCAGATGGCTTTAAATCTTCCTGCACCATTTCAACAATTCGTTTACCCGCTTCTCTGGTTGCAGCAAATCGCTTCTCGCTATCAACGGGCAGGGAACTTAATCCCAGGGGCATTATGCCCAAAGCTTCTACTATGGCATTCATCGTTGATGCTGTACCCATGGTGTTGCATGAACCAAAGCCGCAGCTTAAACTTTTGCCAATCTCTTCCCATTCTATTTTTGAAATGGTTCCGATTCGCAATTCATCCCAGTACTTCCATAAATCGGTGCCGCTGCCTACTCTTTTTCCTTTGTGGATACCCACTTTTTTTGGACCAGCATTTAATTGAATGGCTGGTAAATTTGCACTTAACGCACCCATTAATAAACCAGGAACTGTTTTATCGCAGTTGCCTAAAAGAATTACACCATCTATGGGATAGGATCTTAGATTCTCTTCAACATCAATCGATAACAAGTTTCGGTAAAGCATAGCGCTTGGTTTCATCAACTCCTCACCCAGTGTAATTACGGGGAACTCCAAAGGTATTCCTCCAGATTCTCTAATTCCTTTCTTTACTTCCTCCGCGACAGCGCGGAGACTCATGTTACAATTGTTGAGTTCACCCCAAGTATTGGCTATACCAATTATGGGTTGCCCTTCATAATTATCCATGTTTATGCCGCTTGCTCGTAAAGCGCCTTTGTGAAGTAATCCTGTTTCATTTATTCCCCAAAACCATTTATGACTTCGTAGTTTCATTTCATTATTCTCTAAGTTTAAATAATTGGATTTAGGCAACAGCAAAAAGTAACGTGAGAACCTTCAACGATTTGAAACAAATTTTGGAGAGTACCAACTTTCTCAGTTAATTCTTGGATGCCTTTTCAATTCAAAGTATAGTTTTGTGTAACATCAACTAACAATATTTTTCTCTTTCTGAGTATTTAACCTTGAAAGAATACGAAGATCGTTACGCCAGTTGAGAAAGACATCCAAATGGGTAACACGGATTCTTTCGTTCAATACTTTTATCCGCTCGGTTGCTTTCTGCACCTCCTCTTCAAGGAGAATCAATTCTTCTCTTTTCTGAATGTAGTAGTAGCGATCACGGGTCAGACCTTCAATTGAAGAACATTGTGAACGATTGAAGAGCCTAATTAATTTTTCTAGCCGACCACGCAGGTTTTTACTCTTGCTATCCATATTGGTAGTCCTTGTTTACATCGTATTGCACACTCCGAACTTTATCCATATAATTAATTTTTCTTGCGTTTCGTTTTTTTAAGGATATGAATTGAGTACGATCGGGAAGATTTTCAATGGTGATTGTACCCATTACCTCAAGGTCTTTCTTTACAATTAACAGAAGGCATGAAATGCTTCCGCCAAAGTCTTTAGGAATTTCTTCATTTGCTTGTTCAATCAATTCGACCAGCGTTATTCCATCACAGTTCTTCAGCTTGCCAAGAATAAACGATGATAGTTGATCGTAATATCGCTTTGAGATAATATCTCCTTTTTGATTTTTGGCTTTCCACATTTGAATTGTTTCAGTCATAGCGTTTGGAGGAGTAACTTGAAGTGTTACATTATATTCTTTTTAAAACCGAACGGGTAATTTCCAGGGTGCGTTGAATATCTTCATCACTGTGCGAATAACTTACCGAGCCTTGTTTACAAGCAAGAGGTATGTGATAAATTCCATGCTTAATTAATTCTTGTCGGTATTTCCGATCGAAATCAAAATCATGATTATTCAAAATATCATGTAAATTATGAGGTTCTCTTTCGCAGAAGTATAAGCAAAAAGCAGACGCATTATTAACGAGCACAAAAGGCTTACCTTTTTCATTGAACAGATTCGTTAAGCCAGCATAAAGAGTATTACTCACATTCGTGATCTGCTCATACACCTTTGTATTCTGCAAGAACTCCACTGTGGCAATGGCGGCAGCGCTGTTAACAGGGTGAGCGTTGTATGTGCCCGCGATTAACACCCGTTTTTTCGGATCGGGATCATCAAATAAAGACATAATCTCGCGTTTGCCTCCGATTACGCCAAGCGGAAAACCGTTTGCCACCGCTTTACCAAAAACCGAAAGGTGTGGCGTTACATCTGCATAACCCTGGTAACCTCCCAAGCCTGTGCGAAATCCTGTTTTTACCTCATCGAAAATGCACACAGAACCATATTGTTCGCAGAGTTTGATAAGTCCACTCAAATATCCAGGCAACGGTTTTACTACACCAACGTTTTGCAAGGCCGGTTCGGTAAGTACACAGGCAATCGGATATCTTTGCATGACATACTCAATCGATTCAAGATCATTGAAATTAACAACATGAACTTTCCTCTTGGTATTTTCGGGTATGCCGGCTGACATGCTATGAAAATGATATTCGCCTGGCGAAACATAAGAACCAATTTGTTCTACTGTTGGCATAACCGAGCGCGCCACTTCATTGTGCCAGCCATTATATCCTCCTAATGTTAAAATGATATCCTCGCGACCCGTGTAAGCGCGACTCAATCGAATAGCATGTGCCGTTGCTTCACTGCCTGTATTAGTGATTTGCACCAACTCCAAAGAAGGTACAACCCCACACATCAATTCCGCTAACCTGCCTTCCCAAAATGTAGTGCCGGAACCCATCAGCGACCAGCCATTGCTGAGTGCTTCTATTGCAGCGTCATTGATAGGCTTAAAATTATGCCCAAGTAAAAAGGGTGCGAAAGCCGCATGATAGTCGATGTATTCTTTTCCGGTGCTGTCGTACAACTTACTCCCTTGTGCTTTTTCAAAAACGATATTCGGATTTACTTTTCGGTTTAAGGAAACCACACCTCCTGCAATGTGCCGTGCAGAACGTTCAATTATATCTTGAGATCGTGTTTTGGTTGATATCATGGAATGATTTGACAAGTAGGAAAATGAAATATTTTGTTATCAAATATATATTAAAATTGTTTACATTTTAAATTGACATTCTAAAACATTAAACCTCATGTGTTATAAATCAGGAAATGTTTTTGACTATTTCAATCCTTTAAGAAAATCCAGACCAAGTGGAATTTGTTGCTCTGACCGCGAGGATTCATCTTCAATAAAAAAGTGTTTAACACCAGCTTTTTTTGAAGCTTTCATAATTTCTGCAATGCCAACATCACCTTTTCCTAGAACCACATTCGTCTCTACATCGGCCTGACCATTTTGATTGCCAATGGTTCCGGGCTTACGATCTTTTAAATGCATTAATAAAAACCGATTCGGATACTTTTTTAGAAGCGCTACCGGATCTTGCCCCGGATGTTTCACCCAAAACACATCCATTTCAAAGTTTATGTATTTCGAATCGAAATTTTTGACCAGGTAATCGAAGAGTGTTTCTTTTTCATAGGGCCGAAACTCATACCCATGCGGGTGATAGCAAAGTGAAAGACCATTTGCGGCCAATACCTTTCCGGCTGCATTAAATACGGCAACTGCGTTCGCAGCATCACCGAATGTAAAATCATTTCCTGTATGTGGTATCCAAAAGCATACTACATATTTGGCACCCAATGCTTTTGCATCATTAGCCACGGCTTGTGGGTCGCTCGCGAGTTTATCGAAATCAGCACCCGTGCTAATTACAGTCAGATTGTTCTGTTGAAGAATATTTTTGAAATCGGGAACAGGCATACCATACGTGCCAGCTAGTTCTACTTCCTTTATCCCCCAACTTTTTACCTTTGAAAGTGTTGCGGGAACATCTTTCGATAATTGATCGCGTAGACTATATAATTGCAATCCAATTTCCTGTGCTTGAACCGCACTGAACGTCAGAATAAGGATAACGAAATATATGGAACTGGATATTGAATAGTTTTTCATCGGTAATTAGTAAAGTCTTTAGCAATGGAAAGTTAGTATTTGAAATGAGTGAAGCTATCCTGTGGTGTAGGCTTCCTGATTTCAATAAATGGAAATTTAAGGTTTTTGTCCTGCGAGTTGGCCACCATCAATAATAATTATCTGCCCCGTCATAAAACTGCTTTCTTCGCTCGCCAGAAATAAAAATGCCGGAGCTATGTCCTCCACTTTGCCTGTTCGGTTCATCGGAATATAGCGGTCAACAAAGTTTTTCACAAACTCAGGCGAATCTATTTCCATCGACATCGGTGTTTGAATATAGCCCGGGCATACGGCATTTGCACGAATACCAAATTGAGCAAGTTCAAGCGCCATCGTTTTGGTTAGCATCACCACGCCACCTTTTGAAGCATTGTAATGTGCGTAGCCCGATTCACCATCTAAACTATTTTTACTACCCATGTTTACAACTATTCCTTTTTTTCGCTCTGCCATTTTTTTACAGACTGCCTGGGCTACGAAAAACATACCGGTGAGATTGATGTCAATAATCTTTCGCCACTGTTCTTCTTCTATTGTTAGAAATGAGCTTTCGAATGCGATGCCAGCATTGTTGATAAGAATATCGATCGGTGCATTTTTCTCGGCAATTTCTATGGCTTCTGTTACCTGTTTCTTTTGACTAATGTCAACTATGGCGATATGAACAGTGCCTATTTTTTGAAGTTCGGCTTGGGCTATTTGAAGGTTTTCGGCATGGACGTCAAACAGGGTTAATAGTGCGCCCTCTTTTACAAATTGCTTTGCCACCTCAAAACCAATTCCGCGAGCACCCCCTGTAATTAAAACATGTTTACCAGAAAATCGGAGTGGAATACGGGTCATAGCAGGATAATTATGTTTACAATTTAGATATATATTTGTTTTCACAAAACTACTCAAATGAAGTTATGATTAGTTTCTGAATACTAATAATTAAGAAATTCAATGAAGCATAAATTTATTTTCATCTGTATTGCTTCGATTTTAGCGCAGCAATCAATATCCATCGCTCAAACTACAAAACGTAGTTCGCTTGATACGCTAGGGGCATATAAAATTGTACGTGACAAATCAGGAAAGATTTTGCCTTGGTATAAACCCGACACACCTGGTGCATCTTACGCGCATGTCGCAAAGCTTGCCAGCGAGTTTATTAAATCAGGTACACCCATTGAACCCATTACAGGTTTGCCAATGTATTTAGTAACCTGTTGCTTTTCAGGACCACACCTGGCAACGCAAGAAAAATTTGATGCCGGTAAAACCGGTGAGGGTTGGATGCACAATCCCGCCATGTCGAATGCCGGAATGGTGCATAGTCTGATCATGGGGTATAGAGTTTTTGCTGGCGATGAGTCATACATTGGCGTTGTGAAAGGAATGCTTGATTATCAATTAGCGCATGGCACCACACCTGCTGATTTTGAATATGCCAATGTTCCATACGCCAGCAGCAATCCATTTGAAAAAGAATATTTTGGCGCAACAAAATGGGAGAAGGAGGGTATGCGTGGCGATGGGCTTCATGGCGTAGAGCCCGATAAGATTGGTGAGCTGGGCTACGCCTATCTCTTATTCTATGAAGTGACAAATGATGATACCTATCTAAAGGCTGCTGTTCATTGTGCCGATGCGCTGGCAAAAAATGTTCGCAACATTGGAGGCGATAAAGAATACTTTGGGGAAGTAGATACAAAAAAATCGCCCTGGCCTTTTAGGGTTAATGCACGCACCGGTTTAGTTATTGATGAATACTGTGCTAATGTAGTTGAACCCATTCGCTTGTTTGATGAACTCGCACGAATTGGATCGCGCTTAAAGGCAACGGACGATCAACTTAAAGCATGGAGAAAGGCACGCGATATTTCATGGAACTGGTTGTATGCAAAGAATGGCCCGATGAAAACGTATATCTGGAATGCTTATTTTGAAGACATTCCGAATGATCCTGATCGCTCCAATCGAAATCAGGTATCGCCCATGGAAACGGCTCGTTACCTTCTGAACCATCCACAACTCGATAGTGATATTGATAAAAATGTTCCGGCACTCATAAGCTGGGTTGAATCTGTTTTTGGAACTGAAGATATGGATGCCATTAAAGAACAAACCTGGTGTTATGTTCCCATGGGTAGTCACACGGCAAGGTTCGCTTCAATTTGTGCTATGTGGTATGAAAAAACAGGTGATGTTAGATACAAAGAAAAGGCGTATCGGTATTTTAATAATGCCACTTACTGCACCGATCAAAATGGTGTGGTGCGCGTTGGGCCTACCTGGCCAAGCAGTTGGTTTAGCGATGGCTATGGCGATTACATCCGACATTTTATGGACGGTATGGCAGCAGTTCCGGAATGGGCACCGGCTACTGAAGATCATATTCTTCGCTCAACGTCTGTGGTGCAAAAAATTAGATATCATTCAGCCGGTCTTACGGCAACAACATTTGATAACGAGGGTGAACTTACTATTCGCATGACAGCGAAGCCAAAGTCAATAATGATAGGTGCAGTTAAATTAAGTAACTTTCAATGGAAGCCGTTAGCAAAAGGAGGCGTATTGGTGATGAAGTATGCAGGTGGAAATGAGATAACGATTAACCGATAATTTTTTAAAGGTAATCGAAGGACGTAGTTAAAATCTTAAATCTTTATGAACAGAGCCCTTTTTATTCTACTTATCCTGCTGATAAATTCATTTACGTGTTCTTCGCAAAAGAACGCTGAAATACGGATTATCGTTCGGGGTGACGACATGGGCTTTTCGCATTCGGGTAACGAAGCAATCGTAAAATGTTTTAAAGAAGGTATTGAAACTTCCATTGAAGTAATTGTTCCATCGCCCTGGTTTCCGGAAGCAGTAAAGTTATTAAATGAAAATCCAACGGTTGATGTGGGCATTCACATTGCCCTTACCAGTGAGTGGGACAATATGAAATACAGACCTGTATCACATTGTCCAAGTCTGACCGATGACAGTGGTTATTTTTTTCCGTTTATATGGCCGAACAAAAACTATCCGGGCCAGGCGCTGCTGGAAAGCAAATGGAAAATGGATGAAGTAGAAAAAGAACTTCGCGCGCAAATTGAATTAGCCATAAAGAAAATTCCACGCATCAGTCACATCTCGGCTCACATGGGTTGCTATTACATGTCGCCAGAAGTAAAAGCGCTTGCAAAAAAATTAGCACAAGAATACGGTATTGATATCGATCCCGATGAACTTGGTGTGAGCGATATTGGCTATGGCGGATCAGCAACTACTACCGAAGATAAAATGCAAAGCTTCATTAAGATGTTAGAAAATTTAAAGCCCGGAAATACCTATCTCTTTGTCGATCATCCGGGTTTGGATACACCTGAACTCCGCGCCATTCATCACAAAGGTTATGATAATGTGGCACTTGATCGTCAAGGGGTGACCGATGTGTGGACGAATCCCAAAGTAAAAGAAGTGATCAAGAAAAGAGGAATTCAACTGGTATCCTACAAAGACATCAAGCAAAAATAACAGACATACTAAATGGCGGAAAATGTATTCGATGCAATTGTAGTTGGCTCTGGCATTAGCGGAGGCTGGGCTGCAAAAGAACTATGCGAAAGCGGACTGAAAACCATCATGCTGGAACGTGGCAAAAATGTGGAGCACATTAAAGACTACGTAAACACCAACAAAGCCCCGTGGGAATTTAAACATCGCGGCCAAGCACCGCTGGATATGAAGTCAGAATATAGAAGTTCTGAGGGTGAAAAAAATAATGAATGGTGGGTGAAAGAAAGTGAATGTCCATATACCGAAGTAAAACCCTATGATTGGTATAGAGGTTATCAAGTTGGTGGAAGGTCATTGCTATGGGGAAAGCAAAGTTACCGTTTAAGCGAATTTGATTTCGAGGCGAATGCCAAAGAAGGCATTGCTGTGGATTGGCCCGTGCGTTATAAAGATATTGCTCCGTGGTACGATCATGTCGAACGCTTTGCCGGTATTAGCGGTAACCGCGATGGACTACCTCAACTTCCGGATGGTCAGTTTCTTCCAGCTATGGATATGACATGCGTAGAAAAAGATGTGGCGGCCCGAATCAAAGAACATTATAAAGGCATGCGCCACATGATTATTGGACGAGCTGCACATGTTACCGCACCGTTGGAAGGTCGCACCCAATGTCAGTATCGCGATAAGTGCGGATTGGGTTGTCCGTTTGGTGGATACTTCAGCACACAATCCTCAACATTACCAGCAGCACAGAAAACAGGTAACCTCACACTGCGTCCGTGGAGTATTGTTACCAAAGTGTTATACGATAAAGACAAGAAGCGAGCGACAGGCGTTGAGGTGCTGGATGGTGAATCAAATCAAACCTACGTTTATAAAGCAAAGATTATTTTTCTGAATGCATCTGCCTTAAACAGTGCCTGGATATTGATGAATTCAGCAACTGATGTCTGGCCCGATGGATTGGGTAGCAGCTGTGGCGAGTTAGGCCACAACGTGATGGATCATCATTTAGGTGCCGGTTCGGGAGGCTGGGTGGAAGGGTATGAAGATAAATATTATTACGGAAGAAGACCCAACGGAATTTATATTCCGCGCTTTAGAAATTTGTTTGGAGACAAACGAGATTATTTGCGTGGCTTTGGTTACCAAGGTGCAGCAAGCCGGGAAGGTTGGAGCAGAAATATTGCAGAGTATAATATTGGTGCAGAATTTAAAGATGCACTTTCCGAACCCGGACGATGGACGTTTGGCATGATTGGCTTTGGTGAGACGTTACCATCGCACGATAATAAAATAACTTTGGATAAGACCAAAACCGATAAGTGGGGATTGAACGTGCTATCGATGGATTGTGAGCTGAAAGAAAATGAGTTGAAAATGCGCAAAGATATGCTGGCCGATGCGCTTGAGATGTTGGAGGCAGCAGGCGTAAAAGATGTAGGCGGGAGCGTTGGCGAAGGAACTCCCGGAAGTTGCATTCACGAAATGGGAACAGCACGCATGGGTCACGATCCTAAAACTTCGGTTCTCAACAAATGGAATCAAGTATGGGATGCGCCCAATGTCTTCGTAACGGATGGAGCGTTTATGACATCATCAGCGTGCCAGAATCCTTCACTTACCTACATGGCCTTTACCGCACGAGCTGTTAATCATGCTGTGGAGGAGTTAAAGAAAATGAATCTTTGAGAAGATAATTGTGTGTTTAAGAATATAGAATTTAGGAGTTAGAATTTAGAATGGTGTGGTTTTCAATTTTAAGACTACTTGCCATTAGTATAAGACGATTAACAATTAACTTTTCACTAACAACGAACATCCAACAACGACCTCATGAATAGACGAGATGCAATTACACGGGTAGGCTTATTAGTAGGAGGTACGGTAATCGGAGCAGAAGCTTTTTTAAGTGGATGCGTGAAGCGTTCAGCGGAAGAAGTATCATCCATTGGATTTTCTGATAATTTTGTTTTTTTAATGGATGAGATAGGCGAAACCATTTTGCCGACAACGGCATCATCGCCCGGAGCAAAAGCAGCAGGCATTGGTGAATTCATGAAAACTATTGTGACCGATTGTTATGAGGCAAACGATCAGAAAATTTTTATCGGTGGAATCAATTTACTTCAGACTACATCAAAACAAAAGTTTGACAAAACATTTACTGAATTATCAGCCGAAGAAAAGCACGACTTTATTGTGATACTCGACAACGAATCAAAAGAACACAGCAAAAATAAAAAGGAAGAAGAGCCAGCGCATTATTTCACCATGATTAAACAACTCACGTTATGGGGATATTTTACATCTGAAACCGGAGCAACAAAAGCATTGCGTTACGTACCTGTTCCTGGAAAATATGAGGGGTGTATTAAGTACACAAAAGGAGATCGTGCATGGTCGGAGATTTAAGAATGTTGAGGAAATGCAACTTTTTCCTTCTCTTGTTCTTTTTTACATTTCAATACTCTTCGGTTAAGTTATTCTCGGTTATTTCATAAATGATTCCCAGCATACCACAGTATAGACTTGTTTTCTTTATTTCAGTTCTTGAAGTTTGATAAGAACGATTTCAATATGAAAAACTGCCTGCTCGTTTTCCTTGCTTTCTTTTTTTTTGAAATACGTGGCCAGAAAGTAGCCATTCCAGAACCCAAACTTAGTGATAAAACATGGGATGCCCTTTGGATTGCACCACCGCTGAAAGACTTAACTTCCTATGGTGTTTACCACTTTAGAAAGACATTCGAGCTAGCATTAAAACCAGCATCATTTGTTATTAATATCTCGGCTGATAATCGGTATCGTTTATTTGTAAATGGAAAATCAGTTTGCTCTGGCCCTGCAAAAGGCGACCTTCACCACTGGCAATATGAAACCATTGACATTGCCGATTTTCTTGAAGCAGGCAAAAATCTAATTGCAGTTCAAGTTTGGAATTTTTCAGAAAACAGAGCATGGGCACAGATCACACATCAAACCGGACTGGTTGTTCAGGCTAATTCTCATACAGAGTCTTTGATTAACACAAATGAAAGTTGGAAGGTAGTAGAGAATTTATCGTACTCACCCGTGGCAACCATTGCACACATTACGGGCCCTGGCGATCAGGTATTTGCACAACGGTATCCATGGGGATGGCAAGAAGTTACCTATGACGATACAAGTTGGATGCAGGCAAAAAAATCGGAAGATGCTGTGCCCGCTACCTTAGGCCATGGAGTAAGAAGGCTCGTGCCACGCACCATTCCCTTCATGGAAGAAAAGCTGCAGCGCATTACTTCGATAAGAAGATGGGAAGGTTTGCCGAATGTTGATGAAGTGTTTATTAAAGGCAACGGAAGTTTAGAAATCACTCCATGGAAAAATGTTGTTATCCTGCTCGATCAACATGTGCTAACTACAGCGTTTCCAGAATTAATAATTTCAGGTGGCAAGGGAGCAAAAATTTCATTGTACTATTCCGAAGCGTTGGTCGATAAGAATACAGGAGAAAAAGGAAACCGAAATGAATTGGAAAATAAGATCATGGAATCTAAAACAGATCATGATGTTTACCTTTTGGATGGTGGTGCAAAAAGAGTGTTTCGTCCACTTACCTATCGCACCTTTCGCTATGTTGAAATGCGAATTGAGAATCATCAGGAGTTGCTTTCAATTAACGATTTCTATTCCAATTTTACTGCGTATCCATTTCGGGAAAATGCATTCTTTAAAAGTAGCGACACTACTTTAACCGAGGTGTGGAACACAGGTTGGCGAACTGCCAGATTATGTGCGTATGAAACCTATATGGATTGTCCGTATTATGAGCAGTTACAATATGTAGGTGATACGCGAATTCAAGCATTGATATCGATGTACGTATCGGGCGATGACAGGCTCATAAAAAATGCCATCACACAATTCCATCAATCCATTTTTGATGAAGGTCTTACCAAAAGCCGCTATCCCGATCATAGAGGTCAGGTAATTCCACCCTTCTCTTTGTTTTGGATTGGCATGATTCACGATTACTGGATGCATCGCGATGATGCTGAATTTGTAAAAACATTTTTACCCGAGATTAAAAAAGTTCTTGACTGGCATGAAAAGCAAATTGACAACAAAAGAAATATGCTTGGCCCAATGAAGTTTTGGAATTTTGTGGATTGGCCAAAGGAATGGCCTTGGAAAGGTTATGATGAAGTAAGTGGAATTTCTGCTGGCACTTTGGAAGGTGGATCATCTGTTCTTACCCTTCAATACATTGCTGCTTTAATGAGTACTAGTGAACTTTATACTGCTTTCAATTTGAAGACTGAAGCAAAACGACTGACGGCATTAGCCCAACGGCTGCGCGATGGGACAATTAAAAATTGTTGGGATGCCAACAAAAACCTTCTAGCCGACTCGCCTGAAAAAAAGGAGTTTAGTCAACATGCCAATCTGCTTGCAGTACTAACGGATGCGGTTGCAAAAAAAGATCAACGAAGTTTAATGAATCGAGTAGTAAGCGATACGTCATTGATTCAATGCACGCTTTACTACAGATTCTATTTAAATAAAGCATTAACCAAAGCAGGACTAGGTGAGCGATATGTAGAGTATCTCTCTCCGTGGAAAGACATGATAAAAATGGGGCTTACTACATTTGCCGAACGGCCAGAGCCCGCACGATCAGACTGTCATGCATGGAGCGCTAGTCCTAACTACGATTTACTGGCAACGGTATGTGGCATTACACCTGGCTCACCGAATTTTAAGACGATAAAAATTGAACCACATCTTGGAACGCTCGATTGGGTAGAGGGCGAGATGCCGCATCCTTTAGGGAAGATAAAAGTAAGCCTGAGAAAATCAGTGCATGGATTGACAGGCGAAGTTACTTTACCTAATGGTGTTGATGGAAGCTTTACGTTCAACGGAAAAAAACTCTTACTGAAGGGTGGAAGAGTTCAAAAAATTGAAATAGGGAACTAATAAAGTATCCATGCGAGTCTTTAAGAAAAGTCAATATGGTATTCATTTTCGTCATCACCATAAATCACAGTATGCATGAATAACCATCCTTCCAGCGGACATGTTAATTTCCGACTTTACTCGTTCATAATTTTTGTCATGTCACTTTTACTTTTTAGCAACATTCTTTATGCTCAACCGAAAGAAGGGAAATTCATTTCAATTTTTAATGGAAAAAACCTGCAAGGTTGGAAAGGCGATTCAACGTACTGGCGGGTGGAAAGTGGCATATTAGTGGGAGAGGTAGCACCTTCTACTTTGCTGAAGCGAAATTCATTTATCATCTTTCAAAAAAGTATGCCCGATAATTTTGAATTGAAAGTAGAGTATCGCGTATCGTCTAAAGGAAACAGCGGCATCAACTATCGCAGCGTTGCAGTTGATGGCGAACCCTTTGCATTGAAAGGGTATCAGGCAGACATAGATGGAGAAGATAACTGGAGCGGCCAAAACTATGAAGAGCGTGGCAGGGAGTTTCTTGCCCTGCGTGGACAGAAAGTTGTTATCGAAGCGAACGATAAAATTCGCATAACAGATACACTTGGAACAAAAGCCGACTTGCAGAAATTTATTCGCAAAGAAGATTGGAACGAGTATCATTTAATAATCAACGGAAATCGCATGCAGCATTTCATCAATGGAGTGCTGATGAGTGATGTAATGGACGAAGATACCGAACACCGAACCTTTGCGGGATATTTAGGAGTTCAGGTTCATGTCGGTCCGCCAATGAAAATTGAATATCGGAATTTTAGGCTGAAAGAATTAAAATAAAAAAATTAGACCAATTGCACATATCATCAAGTAACCATCGCTTTTGTACAAGCATAGACACAAGCTTTTTAAGAGAGAAATCTCAGCATAACATTTATAGCATATTTTACGGACCAAAAATCTCCATTAATAATGAAAGGATTGATTCTTTTTTTTAGTCTATTAACTTCAGTCAGCTACTCACAAGTTACCACGTGGCAAGGCCCCGCAGGTTTTGCCTCTGATAAATTTTATCGGGTGAAAGTAAATGGTATATCTGTTCCGGTTTACGATACACCCATTGCATCGTATACCGTATTTGATTTTGTAGGTAAAGTAAATGTGGAAATCACCACCATGTACGATGTTCGTTGGGTTGAAGCGAGACCCATGCGACTCGGTATAACGTCAACGTATATAAACGATAATACCTTTTCGTTTTCATTGGATAAACCTGAAAATGTAAGTCTCGAATTGAATGGAAGAATTCGTCAGCAACCTCTATTTATTTTTTCGAATGCACCCGAAAAAAACAAACCATCGAAAGCCGATAAAAATGTGGTGTGGTTTGAGTCGGGGAAACTGTATAAAGATGTTAAACTTGAGTTGCAAGACAATCAAACCATTTACATAGAAGGAGGCGCGGTGGTGCAAGGTTTATTCTTTGCAGAGAATAAAAAGAACATCAGGATTATTGGTCGAGGTATTCTGGATGGGTCTTTTAACAAGGATATTGTTGAAAACACAAAACGATTTATTGATCTGCGCGATTGCGAAAACGTTTCTATAAACGATATTATACTTCATAATGGTACTACCTGGCAAATCGCTGCTTTTCATAGTAATAAGATAAACATTACCAATGCCCGGATTGTAAGCGAAAGTGGGGGAGATGATGGTATTGATATTTTTCGATGCACCAATGTTGTTGTTGATGGTGTGTTCGCGCATACAAAAGATGATTGCATTGCAATCAAATCGGGAGGTAAGTACCCGGCTGATCATCCCACCGATAACATACTAGTAAAAAATTGCACATTTTGGAATTCCATTTGGGGCAATGCAATTGAAGTCGGTTTTGAATTGTATTCTAATGAAGTAAAAAATATTCGTTTCGAAAATATCGACATCATTCATGTGGAAGATGGTGCCGCCATGAGTATTCACAATGCCGGGCAGGCTCACGTTCATGATGTAGTGTTTGAAAACATTCGTGTGGAGGACACTCGTCAAAAACTATTTGATGTCGCCATTTTCTTTTCACAATGGGGCCCTGACGGAAACCGTGACCCGGAGTTTACAAAAAAATATTACTTGCATGGCGCCTGGGATGGTGTACAGAAAATTCCTGAAGGAACAGAAGCGGAGCATCGTCCTTTCCGCGGAAAGATAAGTGGTGTTGTGTTTAAGGATATTCAGGTGGTTGGTGGCTTAATGCCCTTTTCGGTCTTTCACGGCTATGATGCCGAAAAGAATGTGTCTGACATTACCATAGAAAACTTGACCTACATGGGAAAAAAATTGACGGATGAGAAGCAAGCTAAAATTAGAAAGCAAAATACAATCGGACTAATCATTAAATAGATAGTTCAGCGTAGCTTTCTATTTTGCCTCTCACACTTTAATAGTACACATTATCAGTATCTAATTGTTACATCATTTTATGAATATGGAAAATTTACTTATCAAGACAATTATTATTTTTTCGCTCACTACCCTTCTGATTTCATGTAATGACAAGAAGGAGGAATGGAGTGTTTCTTCGCCAGCAGGAAATGTCGAATTTAAGATTGCCTTTAGTACCCAAGATCAATTGGTTTATTCTGTATATCATGGATCGACTTCAGGTAAAAAACAAGTTATCGGAAATTCGCCTTTAGGGATGGTACGTAACGATGCTTCATTTGTTAAAGGGATTAAGTTTGTTTCTGAAGATGCTATTGCATCAATCGATGAGATTTTCTCACTGTCATCCGGGAAGCGAAAGATCATTCATAACCAAGCTAACGAAATGAAGCTTACTTTCGAAAATAATAAGGGTGCTAAAATTCAGCTTATTGTTCGTGCAAGCAATGATGGAGTGGCCTTTCGCTATAATTTCCCCAAGGGGGATTCTACTTTACTGTATACTGTAGAGGAAGAGGTTACTGGATTTTTAGTAAACGGAACTGGAAAGACTTGGCTTCAACCATACGATAAAATTACAACCTGGTCGCCTGGTTACGAACGTTATTTTGAAAATGGAATACCCATCGGCACATCTGCTCCGTCAAGTGAAGGCTGGGCTTTTCCTGCATTGTTTCAAACAGAGAATGCCTGGATGTTGCTTACCGAAGCGGCTGTAGACTCTACTTATTTTGCCGCACACCTTCAGCCGAAAGCAGACAGTGGGTTGTATGTAATACGTATGCCTGAAGTTTCAGAAGCCAATAATACGGTCACTCATATTCCTTCATCAACATTACCTTGGGCAACTCCGTGGCGTGTGATCATTGTGGGCAAAAACCTTTCGGACATTGTAGAATCGGATATGGTGGTGAAACTAAATCCACCTTCTCAAATTCCAGATCCATCATGGGTTAAACCAGGGCGATCTTCATGGAGTTGGTGGAGCGATGCCGCCAGTTCAAAAAACTTTATATCCCTGAAAAAGTTTGTTGATCTGTCAGCGGAGATGGGCTGGGAATACTCTTTAGTGGATGCCAACTGGGACATAATGGAAGGGGGGACGATTGAACAACTTGTCAATTATGCACGCTCAAAAAACGTTGGCATCCACTAAGGAATATTCCCAGCCCATCTCCGCTGATAGATCAACAAACTTTTTCAGTGATGTAAAGTTTTTTGAACTGGCTGCATCGCTCCACCAACTCCATGAAGATCTCCCGGGCTTAATCCATGATGGATC
>JANODK010000263.1:0-6730 GCA_031412655.1 Chryseolinea sp. | reverse complement strand
CATTAAACAAAGCTGAGTACAAAGATTTGGTTGATCAACTTGAAAATTGGGATGGCAATCACAAATCGACAGACACAGCACCTTCAGTTTATTACAATATGCTTTCGCAGATAATGTATAAATCAATGGCAGATGAAATAGGAGCCGAAGCTACAAAGGCATTACTCGCAACTGCCATTCCTAAAAACTCCTACATCACCTTTATGCAAAATGATTCATCTCCATGGTGGGATGATGTCCGAACAAAAGATGTGAAAGAAACACGCACAAACATCGTTCAAAGTGCTGCGGATAAAACGCTTCAGTTATTGAAGAAAAGTTGTGGAGAAAAACCAAGCGATTGGGTTTGGGGAAAAATACATACGCTCACGCACGAACATCCTCTCGGTGCTGTAAAGCCACTGGATAAATTTTTTAACGTAGGTCCGTTTAGTGTTGATGGTGGAAGTGAAGTACTAAATAATTTATCTTTCTCACTTGATACAACGGGCTATTTCAAAGTGGATGTAGGGCCAGCGCTTCGAAAGATTACAGATTTCAGTTCAATTGAAAATGGAGAAACGATTTCACCCACTGGGCAATCAGGCAATGTAATGAGTGCGCATTACGATGATCAAGCGGAAGGATATGCTACCGGAAAATTCAGAAAGATGTTAATGAACGGTGAAGAGATTGACAAGGTATCCAACAAGAAACTGATTTTACTTCCGGAATAGGGATTGCTATTAATAATTCATAAAAATCTTAATGGATAGCGTGCGTTTTTGCTGCTGACTCAATGTTCGTTTTATATGCCGTGGCTAAACTTTAGCTGTACCCTTGATTTACTGGGTTGGTGTTCTGAATCCAAATCAATTGAATTGGAACAAATGATTAGTTTATCCTGTTATGCATCCACGAACAAATCAGGCCGATAAAAATTTACAGGCTTAAAATTCATTGATTAAAAAAACTATGGAATCGATACAAAATAAAACAGCACTTATTACCGGAGGATCAAAGGGTATTGGATACGGAATTGCTGAAGCCTTAGTAAATGAAAATATACAAGTAGCGATCACTGGCCGAACGAAAAAATCTGTTGATGATGCAGTTGCTAAACTAAATAGTTTAGGGAAAGGTGAGGCCATTGGATTTGAAGCGGATGTACAAAGTGCCGAATCTCAACAAAAGGTAGTAGCGGGGATTATCAAGAAATGGGGCAAACTGGATATCCTCATTGCGAATGCTGGAGTTGGTTATTTTGGATCGATCGAAGACATTACAACTGAACAATGGAATGAAACCATTGACACGAACTTGACTGGAGTTTTTCACAGTATTAAATCTAGTCTTGAAGAATTAAAAAAGACGAAAGGGTATATTATCACCATGGCTAGTCTTGCGGGCACCAACTTCTTTGCAGGCGCATCTGCATACAATGCGAGTAAGTTTGGATTGGTTGGATTTACACAAGCCGTTATGCTAGATGTAAGAAAGTATGGTATCAAAGTAACTACGATTATGCCAGGATCAGTTGCTACACCTTTTAATAATCATGTTGTATCGGAAGAAGACGCCTGGAAAATTCAACCCGAAGACATTGGGCAAATGGTAGTTGATCTCTTGAAAATGAATCCACGAACACTACCTAGTAAAATTGAAGTGCGCCCTTCGATGCCAAAATAGAAATCAGAATAAAAAGGCAATCCGAGTGTAGGTGAATTCGTAATGGAGTTCTCTATACTCTGTTCTTTGTATCAATTACAATGGTGACGGGACCATCATTGATCAATTGTATTTTCATATCGGCACCAAACGTTCCGGTTTGAACTGGTTTATCCAGAACAAGTTCCACCTCTTTTACAAACTTTTCATAAAGCGGAATAGCAATATCGGGTTTTGATGCTTTTAGATAAGAAGGACGGTTGCCTTTCTTAGTACTCGCTTGTAGTGTAAACTGACTAACTATAATTACATCGCCCCCATTATCTTTTACACTTACATTCATTACGCCATCTACATCATCAAAAATGCGCAGGTTGATAATTTTACTTGAGAGCCATTCAATGTCTTCTGCATTGTCAGCATCTTCAATTCCAACAAGAACAACAAGACCCTTTCCGATCTTTGCTTTAATTGATTTTTCAATTTCTACAGAAGCTTCTGTTACCCTTTGAATTACTGCAATCATGTGTAATGTATTTTGGTGTTTTTGTATTTGGATGTTTAGGTGAGGAGAAACGGAGTTTTATTTTTTGTCCAGACCAAAACACTTAAATACAAAAATACACAGGCACTCAGTTACTATTTACTAATTGAAGTTCGTTTGATTCATGAATGAATTTTCCATTTTCTATTGATGAGGCGAAATGAAGCATTGCCTTCGCCACTTGTTCGCCTTGAATACCTTTATACTTGGATGGAATAAGGAAGCCAAAAATCTTATAGATTACTTTCGCGGCATCCTCACCGCTTCTCTTCTCAATGCGTTCTCCCATCAGCAACGAAGGACGGAAAATGTGATAGCGCTCAAATGCTACGGCACCTATCGCTTCTTCGACCTCTCCCTTAATCTTATTGTAATAGATGCCTGACATTTTGTTGGCACCAAGAGCAGAGACTAGTAAATATTGTTTTGCACCCTGTGACTTACAAACCTTGGCAATCTCAACAGGATAATCATAATCTACTTTTTTGAATGCATCTTTCGAGCCGGCTTGCTTCATGGTTGTGCCGAGGCAACAAAACACATCGTCAGTTTTGAAATGGGAATACTGTTCGGTCATCTTATCAAAGTCAACGACAATGTTTTCCAGTTTTGGATGTTGAAAATCTAACGGTTTGCGTGTGATTGCTTTTACCAGATTATACTGATCACTTTCCAACAACAGTTGAAGAAGGTGTTTCCCTATCAATCCGGTAGAACCGGCAATCAATGCAGTTTTCATTTTGCGAATTTAAAATACCTGATGAATTTCCTTCTTCAATTCGGACAAAGCATGTGCAATCGGGTCAACGGTTTTGATGATTGACTTCTCAAAAATTTTCTTCGATAAATTCAAACTCGTTGATTCCGGAGTCATTTCACTGGCGGCTTCATTGATCATCACAATCAAATCTTCCTTTGAGTTTTTGATCATGTTCCAAACTTCTTCGCCAATGTAGATCTGTTGCGAAGCATTATGGTTATATTCATTTCGTATCTCGGCCAACAATAACTGATGAAACTCACGGGCAGGCATACCTCCTGCGTTTAATCGCATTAATAGATTTTGTGGTGCCATGCGTTCCAGAAAAAGCGTCATGCGCTCATACGCTTGCAGGCGGTTGGGTAAAACGGTTTCGATACATTTGCCCCGTACCTCCAGTTTCTTGATGTCGATTTCACGCTGGACGAACAAGCGTACCACCAGATACATACCATAAAGCAAAACCGCAGCCGGCACCAAAATTTTTATAAACTCAATCAGAGCATCCATAGAATTATTTTGAAATTAAATATGTTCGAAATTTAGATAATTTTAAAGGCAATTTAGCCGATTTAGAAATGTTTGACTCCCTTCAGCCTGTAACCATTTCAGCCCGTGCGCTGGACGAAATCCGAAAGATCATGCAAACCAAAAATATTCCAGCCGAATATGGTCTGCGTGTGGGCGTTCGCGGTGGCGGGTGTTCAGGCGTTTCACTCATCATTGGCTTCGATAAGAAAAAGGAAACCGACATTGCTTACTCCGTAGTTGATGTTCCAGTATATGTAGACAAACGCCACACGATGTATTTAATTGGCAAAGAGGTGGATTTCTTTGAAGGGGAGGAAGCGAGGGGGTTTATGTTTGTGGATGGGGTGAAGCTGGGGAAAAAATAAATAATTTCCATAAGTCTATAAGCAGCTTGTTAAGCTGAACGCTACCGTAGAGAATATCCTAAAGGTAAGTCGTAGCAACTAAAGGCGAATATTCTTAAATTAGCTATGTGAAAAAGAAAGAAAAGGGACTTGATTTTATAGTTGATAAACTAACCAACTCGATTGAAAATGTTGTGACTGGCGATAGTTTCCCAACCGATGTACTGTTGGTTTCAAGGCAAGAGATAAAAACAATTACCAAGACAAACGGATGGGTCTTTAACTGGCTTATCGAATTTAAAGAGCCAGCCCGAGACGTGTATAAACTCACCATAACAAACAATCCAACCATCATTCAAGGGCTTATTAGTTTAGAGGTCAAAGAGAGTCATGTGTACATGCACTTGATAGAAAGTGCTCCATTTAGTAAAGGCAAAACCAAGGTCTATTCAGGAGTTCCTGGAAACCTTGTGGCCTTTGCATGCAAACTTTCATTTCAGCGCGGACATGAAGGTAATATCTCTTTTACCTCAAAATCACAATTGATTAGCCATTATGAAAAGACGCTGGGAGCAGTGCATTTCGGTGGCCGCTTAATGATAATAGAAAGCACTGCCGCTCTTAAGCTTATTGATAAATACTTTCCAAAGAATTAAATACAATGAAAAAGAAACCAGAATTAGATGTTGACTTTATTGGTGGACAAGACCCGCTAACAGCTGAAGAGGAAAAGGCGTTGAGCGATTTCTTTAAGCAACGGAAATTGAATTCAAAAAAAGTACGCCCATTAAAAAAACGAAATGGTACTGTTAACCGAATTAAATCGAAGGCTTAACTTAGTTTAGACAAACGCCACACGATGTATTTAATTGGCAAAGAGGTGGATTTCTTTGAAGGTGAGGAAGTGAGGGGGTTTATGTTTGTAGACTTGAAGAAACCTTAGTTTTAAGTAATGTTGATTGTAAAATTTAACCCATACTTTAACTGCACAGTGTCAGGTCATATTTTAGCAAGTAGCTAAATCCTAATTTATAAAAGACCAGCTTCTCGCGCCTTTTGTTTAAACATTTCGACCTCATCATCAATTCTTTTCTTTTGGTCACCTGCAATTGGACTCTCCCAAAAATCTTTATCGCGAAAGTAATTATTCAAGGCATTATCGCTTCCTAAAAAATGTCTTTGCGCCCGATGATATTGATTTGAATTATTGATAACCGATTCCATTTTAGAAAACGTTCCATCAAGACTTCTTCTAAAAATTCTGTCACTAAATCCCCCGACATTGCTTGGCATTATTAACACAACATGCTTTGGATCAATTGGTAGCCTTACCATGTTATTTGGATTAATTGGAATAATATGTCCTCCATTAAGGTTTGATAGATTTAACGGGCTGTCACTGGTAGCAAATTCATTTTCATCTTCAATTTTATTTATGCAAACTCCGTTATTTATTCTAAGCTCTATTAATCTTTGAGTATACTTCAAGTGACTAATGACGTATGTAATTCTATTCTGCTCCTTTTTTTCGGCTAAGGACTCATCTTGTGTCTTTCCTTCAAAGCTTTCACTTGAGCCGTTTTCAAATTGAACGGCTTTAGTTCCTGTTATCTCAAATGCCTTATAAATATCTTCAAGAAATTTTTCTGTTATTTTATTTAAAGAATTTATCCAAACCGGAGACCGATAAAGTAATGTTATTATGCTTGAAACTATTAGTCTTCTCTCTGCATCAGAAATTAATGTCTTACTTGGATTAATTAACATTTCATATGCAGTATTATAATTTGCCTCAATTGTCTTCGAATAAAAGTCTTCAATAAGCTGCCTTTCTTCCTTTGTCTCCCCAGGTAGTGTATAGAAATCTGTCTCGACACAAACATTCCTAATGTTGGACACGTAACGTTTGTTCGATTGTATTTTATCAATTGCCGTAATAAAATACTCCTTCCCTTTAAGTTTAGCGAATTTTTCCAAATATGTCCTTGGAATAAAATGCTGCCGTTTTGTTTCTTTCGCCATATTTAAGCTGTTGCCGGAAACCAACTACTAAAAATTGTGCTAATAAGGTAGAAAACAATCTAATATGTCTTCGTCATATCACTCGGAATACAAATAATAAAATCCGCAGTCTTCTTATTTGCATCTTCTAACTTATCAACAGAATCTTGCTCAACAGAATGAATGGTGACAATGTTGAGATTGGGATTGCCCTTCTTTAGATACAAATAAATACCTTCAAAGTTTTGAGAATGATATGATCCATGATAATGGATGAACGTGGATTTTTTGTTTTGTAAAATGAAATGCGCCATGGTAGCATCTTTCACGGCTTGTGATTTTGCTATGTTTTCGGCACTGCCGGCAGGTCCATGTCCTCCCATGGAAGCGATCATACTTTTATAACCAGGCAATTCAAGATCAATTGTAATTGGCAACGGTGCAATCCACTTCTTTGCTTCATCGGGTAATGTATTGAGTGCATCAATGCCTTTTCGAAAAACCAAGTTGGCATATCGTCTTGGTACATTGGTAGCCACTGCTTTCAATTTATTTGCTTTCGCAAATTCAACTAAGGGTTTGTAATCGTTTTTATAATTGTCCCATACTTTGGCTTCGCTGAGTAAATGCTTTTCTTCAATGGTGCCGTTTACATATTCATCTAATACAAGCTGGTCATCCGCTTCGAACATTTCCATGCCGATGGTGACATCATTATGTTTTGCATACACATCTTTTAATATCTGAAGTTCCAACCAATGGTCGATTGAGTTGTCGTGAAGTTCGCCTACTAAAATAATATCGGCTTTGTCCAATGCCTTTATCATTTTGTGGTAATCAACGGCTTTGCCTTCAGCATTGAATAATGTATAAGCAGGTTTATCCTGAGCAAACGTTGTCAGG
>JANODK010000262.1:0-68002 GCA_031412655.1 Chryseolinea sp. | reverse complement strand
ATCGGCATACATAATCACTCTTCCGTTTTCGTTTCGCGCTGCACGACCGATGGTTTGAATCAGCGAGCGCTGATTGCGTAAGAATCCTTCTTTGTCTGCATCGAGAATGGCAACAAGCGAAACTTCAGGTAAATCAAGTCCTTCACGCAATAAGTTTACACCCACCAATACGTCATACACACCCATTCGAAGTTCACGCAAAATTTCAACGCGATCAAGTGTCTTCACTTCAGAGTGAATGTAGCGACACTTCACACCAACACGATCCATGTACTTGGTTAGTTCCTCAGCCATGCGCTTGGTAAGTGTTGTAACCAACACGCGTTCTTTCTTCTTAACGCGTTCATCAATTTCTTCCAATAAATCATCAATCTGATTTCTACTTGGTCGCACATCGATTTCAGGATCAAGCAATCCTGTTGGTCGAATCACCTGCTCAACTACAACGCCTTCCGATCTTCTTAATTCATACTCTGATGGTGTTGCACTTACATATACAACCTGATTCATCAGCGTTTCAAATTCATTGAAGGTAAGAGGTCTGTTATCTAACGCTGATGGCAAACGAAAACCGTAATCAACCAAATTTGCTTTGCGCGATCGGTCACCACCCCACATCGCACGAACTTGTGGAACAGTTACATGACTCTCATCAATCACCAATAAATAATCATCCGGAAAATAATCCATCAAACAGAATGGTCGCGCGCCTGGGGCTCTTCTATCAAAATAACGCGAGTAGTTTTCAATACCCGAACAATAACCGAGTTCGCGCATCATCTCCAAATCAAATTCAGTCCGATCTTTTAATCGCTTCGCTTCCAGGTGACGAAGCTCCGATTCAAACATTCCCACTTGTGCCACCATGTCATCCTGAATTTCTTTCATGGCCTGATACAATGAATCTTTCGCTGTTACGAAAAGGTTAGCTGGGAAAATAGTAACAACCGTTTCATCTGAAATCTTCTTACCGCTAATCGGATCGATTCGTTGCATGGATTCAATCTCATCGCCCCAAAAATAAATACGCACGGCATAGTCGGCATACGAAAGATAAACATCCACAGTATCACCCTTTACACGAAAAGTGCTGCGCTTAAATTCAACTTCAGTTCGATTGTATAAAATATCAACCAGACCAAACAGCAATTTATTGCGCGCAATGGTCTCTCCTACTTTGAGCTTAATAACGTTCTTACCAAACTCATCCGGATTACCTATACCATAAATGCAAGAAACCGAAGCGACAACAATGATATCTCTCCTACCGGTAAGCAAAGAAGAGGTAGCACTCAATCGGAGCTTTTCTATTTCTTCATTTATCGAAAGATCCTTTTCGATGTAAACATTTGAAGAAGGTATAAAGGCTTCTGGCTGATAGTAATCGTAGTATGAAATAAAATACTCAACGGCATTCTCTGGAAAGAACTGTTTGAACTCTCCATACAATTGAGCCGCCAATGTTTTGTTGTGACTCAGGATTAAGGTAGGCTTACCAGTACGGGCAATAACGTTTGCCATGGTAAACGTTTTACCAGAGCCTGTAACACCCAACAAGGTTTGATGGGGCTCATTGGCATTGATACCATTGATAAGCTGTTCAATGGCCTTAGGTTGATCGCCAGTAGGTACGTATTCGCTTGTGAGTTTGTAATCCATGGAGGGAAGTTAATGGTTATCGGTTAAAAGTTAATCGTTTCTCCGATTGAAATAGTTCAGATGGGGTAAAAACAAAATCGCCCCTTATTCCGAAGGGGCGATTTTGCACATCAATTAATGATTAACTTTCAATATCAATTATTCCATATCATCCACGATTTCTCAGCCTGGATGTGAAGCATTTCTAATCCGTTTTTAATTTTCGCTCCGCTCATCTCTGCCTTTTGTAAGAACATCGTACGTGCAGGATTGTAAATCAAATCATATACATAATGATCAGAACCAATATGTTCAAAATCAATCGGAGGCATAGTTTCCGTATTTGGACTCATGCCCAATGGTGTTGTATTAATGACGAGCAAATTATTCTTAAGGTGTGAAGAATCTTTCTCAAGATCAGTATATGTCAAATTACCTTTACCTGCTTCGCGCGACACAATATTAAAGCTAACGCCCAACTTCTTCAATGCTTCCTGAACCGCTTTTGAAGAACCACCGGTTCCCAAAATCAATGCGCTTAATTTATTTTCTTCCGGTAACCACTTTTCAATGGTTTCAAAGAACGCATCTGAATCTGTGTTGAAACCCTGAAGCTTGCCGTCTTTAATTTTGATGACGTTAACGGCTCCAATTCGTTTTGCGAAACCATCTACTTCATCCAAATATTTAAACACTTGTTCCTTGTATGGAATGGTGACATTAAGACCAGTCAATCCTTTTGTGTCTTTCAATAAAGACTCAATGTCATTGATGCTATTCAAGGGGAATAGTTCATAGTGATAATCACGAAGACCCTCACGAAAGAATTTTTCATCGAAATAAGCCTTAGAGAATGAATGACTAACGGTAGCACCAATTAGTCCGAATACTTTTTCCATGTTCAGATTTTAGTTTTAAATCTTGTTGCGATCTTTTCCAATAATACTACTATAAAAACACCAAGCGCCATCATTAAGATTGCCTGGAAAACCTGAGGGTCCTTACTTGTTGTGGCCATAAAATGCCAAGGTAAAACACTTTTATCAAATACAGGAACTTGCTCACCTTTGCTGTTCGTAACATATTCCAACACTTCGCGCCAAGGCCATACCTTGTTTAACGAGCCAATCATAAAACCGACAAGTAAAGCTACTGTAGCACTGTGATAATTATCTACTATCCAGCATAAAAATCTGGAAAAACTAAGAATTCCCACTAAACAACCCGTAAGAAATACAAGAATGACAAGAATATCAAAATTCATCAGCGATGTAACAATGAATTGATATTTTCCAATTAACAACAATATAAACACCCCTGAAACACCCGGCAGCAGCATTGCACAAATGGCTAACGCTCCCGCGAAGAAAACCATCACAAGATTGTCCGGTGATTGTATCGGGGATAATACTGTGATCGCGTACGCAACGGCAACACCCATAACAAAATATATAACAGCGAGTGCATTCCATTTTTTAATTTCCCGAAACATAAACGGTGCTGAGATTAAAATCAATCCAAAGAAAAACGACCGGATAGAGATGGGATGATGCCTCAGCAAATACATCATCAGTTTTGCCAACGAAAATAAACTGGTTACAATGCCGGCAACTAAAACGGCTAAGAAATTTCCATTAATCTTTTTCCAGAATAAAGCGAACTCGAACTTAGTCAAGAGCTTCATGGCTTCGGTGTCAATTTCTTTTATTGAATACAGAAGCTCTTCATAAATTCCCGTAATGAACGCAACGGTACCACCGGAAACGCCAGGCACTACATCTGCCGCGCCCATTGCAATACCTTTTATGTACAGGAGTATGTAGTCTTTTAAATTTCTCAAAATGCCGTTGACTTAGTCAATCTCAAATGGCGGGGCTGTATTCGTCTTCTTTTTTTCGATGCCCAAAAAATGCAAAAATGTATCACCACGCAAACCTAGGCGGATGGTCTCTAAAGGAATTACTTCTTCGGGTGCAATGTTGCCCAGATTTACATTCGCGCCAAGCAACTTAACAAACCAGACTTGCTGTGCTTTTTGAGGAGCTTCCCAAATGATTTTTTCAAATGGAATCTTCGTTAGAATTTCCTGAACAAGTCCGGAACGCACTTCACCGGTAGATCGGAACAATCCTACGTTACCACTCTCGCGTGCTTCACCTATTACTTTCCATGCACCAGCATCGAGTTCCTTCTGCATTAATTCAATCCACTGGTACGGTGGAATAATCTTATCTGCATCCTTAGACCCAACTTCTGATAACACAGTTACTTGTTCGGATAATTTTGTGATGTAATCACACTTCTTATCATGATCAATATCCATCGATCCGTCTGATACCTCAGCAAAAGACAAATCGTATTTATCCAATATTCTGCGGTATTCATCAAACTGATCGCGGATGACAAAAGCCTCAAACAAAGTTCCTCCAAAATAAACCGGGAGTCCTGCATTTTTATAGACAGAAAGTTTATCCTTTAGATTTGGGGTTACGTAAGATGTTGCCCATCCTAGTTTTACGATATCGGTATGGTCTGTGCAATTACTTACAAAGTCTTCTGCCTCACGCACACTCAGACCTTTGTCCATCATCATAGTAAAACCATATTGTCTGGGCTTTTGTGTTCGCTCAGGCAGGTTCTTAATTTCGTAATTCATTAGCTGTTATCTTTTCTAAATTGTTCGATGATCTTGAATAGAGCCTTCTGGGTCTCAATTTTAGGGAAAAAATCGAATAATGCCGCATGGCCATCAAAATCCAAAATTAATGCATTTTCTAAATAATTAAATGCTTCCTTAAAACGACCACCCTCGATCAGGTAAACGGTCATGCGGTAAAAGAACTCCGCATCATCTGGAACATCTTTGAAACCATTTAACAAGGTCTCTATTGCTTTATCATAATCGCCTTGTTCAAAATAAATGAACGACCAATTAAGCCAAATTTCTTTATCGGTAGGATCAAGTTTACATGCCTCTTCGTATGCATCAATACTGGATACCGTATTGCCTACCTTAAACTCAGCATGCGCAACGGACTTCCAATACTCCGCATTTTCGGTATTGATCTTTAATGCTTTGTTATAAAAGTGAAGCGCCTGAAACCACTTCTCTTGTTTTTCTAAACATGCACCTGCACCAAACCATGCTTCATCATATAGTGTGTCTAGCTTAGCAGCCTTCTGAAAATATTTCAGACCTAAATCATATTGCTCTAAACTTTCATACGCAGCACCTAAACAGCAATAGACTTCCGGACTAGGTCCTTCTATATCAATTGTTTTTCTAAATGCATCTAACGCTTTTGTGTATTCGCTAAGGTTCATATGGGTATTCCCCATATTGAAATAAGCCGAAGCAAACGTTTCGTCAATCGTTACAGCGTAATCATAAGCATGAAGTGCTTCTTGAAATTTTTCAAGTTTGTTATAAACAATACCGAGGTTATACCATGCCGCTGTCGAGTATGGATCTTCATCAATGAATTTCTGATAATACTCAATGCTACTTTCTAATTGACCTGTGATATCAAGACAATATGCCAATTCATACAAAGCACCATCGTGATTAATATTTAATTCAATTGCTTTTTTATAGGAATCAATTGCCAATTGAAAATCACTCATCGATTGATGCGCAAGACCAATGCTGTAATGCACTTCATCTTTATCTTCAGCAAGGGATAAGGCTAATTCAAAATTTTCGATAGCACTTACATGCTCTCCTTTCAAAGAATAGATAGAACCCTTCGTTAGATAAATTTCCGGATCGTTTGGTTGAAGTGCGTGAGCCTGCTCAAGCAGTTCAAGTGCGTGGTCAAACTCTTCGAGGTTCGACAAAATCTGGGCTTTAACCGTAATTAATTCAGTAGAAAAAGGATACTGACTTATGGCTTGATTAACAGCTTTAAGCGCTTTATTGTGCTTGCCGCGCATCATGTAATGATCTATAATCTGCTCGTAGGCACCAAGGTCGTAAAATTCAGTTTTCTTTTTTCGCAGATGATCCTCAAAACGCTTAATCAACTCATTTCCTTCTTCTCTGTTGCGATATTCTTTTGACATGGACTAAAAGGTTTTCCTAAAATAGGTAAATCTGGCGTAAAGCTAAGACCTTTTATCCTATTTTTTTGGATTGATTTTTCCGAATGTAATATTCACAGCACCATTGCAGTGTCTGATCAATCGATTGAAATTCAAAATGGAGCAGGTTTTTTATTTTCTGATTCTCGTAAAGAAATTCCGTTCCTGCAAAGCGCGCTGTTTCGGGCGTAATAAGCGGTTCGGAAGTGGTGAAAAGGGTACGAAAACTCTCAATACGAGCCAACACATTTAACAGTGTTTTGCCTAGCTTAATATGAGGAGGCTTTTTATTGAAAAGTTTCGCCATTTTTCCGAAGAAATTTTCGTAGGAAATATTTCCTCCACTTACAATAAAACGTTCACCTTCAATTTTATGATGAAGCAACTGATACGCAATACTAGCCACATCACGCGCATCGATATAATTTAAAAATCCTTCTGTTATAAAGGGTTTTTCCTCCCAGCTATATTTAAAAAGTTGTGCACTGCTACGATTCCAATTGCCTGGCCCTAGGATACCGGATGGATTTAAAATAACGGTGCTCAATCCTTCTTCTTGTCCACGAAAAACTTCAAGCTCTGATCCGTATTTTGATTCAGCGTATACACTATTGAGTGCGTTGCTCACCCATTTATTTTTTTCGTCAACATGTGTTTGTCCTTTTTGCCGACCTAATGCCGCTACAGAACTAATATGAACAAGGCGTTTGATACCAAGGGCTAAGCAGTTATTCACAACATTACGTGTCCCCTGAACATTCACCTTCATTACTTCTTTTGCTCTGCTTGGATTAAATGAAACAATTGCTGCAGTATGTATAACATGCGTTACTTTCTCGAACGCTTCGTGCAACGATACCGGATCAAGAATGTCAGCATCACACCACGTTATTTTATTCTCAAGATCAGCAAGCATGGAGGTGTCGCTATTAGCTCGCTTCAGTGCAAGAACTGATTCATTTTTCGCAATCAATTCCCGGATAATAAAATTTCCAAGAAGACCATTGGCACCTGTGACTGCTATCATTTAAAGTGTATTGTTTAAGATTGGTAAAGATAGAGCTTTCTGAAAGTACTTCACTGATTGAGCATCACCAATAAGTCTGGCGTGTTGTATATGATGACAATCACTGCCGAGAAAATGCACCCATCCCCTATCGATTAGTTTTTTTGCTACTGACTGCACTTCTGGTCCGTAATGTCCAACTACAGAATTGATGTTCATTTGCAAAAGAACGCCCCGGTCAATTAAATCGCCTGCCTTATCAATATTATGATACATATATTGATACCGTTCGGGATGAGCCAGGATGAGTTTGTATCCTTTAACCGTTGCCATAAAAACAAACTCTTTCAAGTTAAGAGGTTCTGTTAAGAAATTCGTCTCGAAGAGCAAATGGTTCTTTCCAAACGTAAGCATCTCTTTGTCCTGCTCAACCAACTTAAATACATAGTCATCCAAATAGTACTCGGCAGCTGCCTGAATCTCGACATCTACATTTACTTTTTGGAGATGCTGTTGAAGTTCGCGAAGTTTTTCCCTGATTATCTCGGGTGTGTTCTTGTACGAATCGCTAATCACATGAGGCGTTGTGATGAGTTTAGTATATCCCAGTTGCTGAAAGTGCCTGATAATTTCTTCTGATTGCTCAACAGTCTTAACGCCATCATCAATACCCGCAAGAAGATGAGAGTGAAGGTCGATGCGTAAAGCTTCGGCAGGAGATATTGCATCTTTTTTCTTTAGCCAATTGAGCATTATGATTTAAAAAAATTCCGTATCGAATTTCTTCTTTTTGGTTCTTCGTAATAGCCGTAGCCATAACTATTTTCTCCGGTTGAAGGGAGAGCATTCAACAAAGTAGTGATTGTTGAGAACTTATTGATGTTAATAATTCGCTGAAGGTTAACCATAAAATCCTTCTTGGAATAGTTTGCCCGGAATATGTAAATCGAAATATCAGCACGCTTCATTGCCATGATACCATCGGTTACAAGTCCAACGGGTGGTGTATCTAGAATAATATAATCGTAATTCTTTTTTAATTCACTTAACAGCCCTTCAAACTCACCATTCAGTAACAGCTCCGATGGATTTGGCGGATGTGGACCAGAAGCGATATAGTCGAAGGTTTCCAGTTGAGTTTTTGTAATACACTCTTGCCAGCTATTCTTTCGGATCAAAATTGTACTCACTCCTTTTGATTTGTCCTCAACAGAAGTAGGTAAGTTTATTTTTGGCTTGCGCATATCCAGATCCAGAAGAATCACTTTCTTTTTCGACAACGCTATAACACCACCAAGATTCATTGCAATAAATGATTTGCCTTCACCCGAAACGGTTGACGATATTGCAATTACTTTTTGATTCAGATTTGTGTTAAAGAAATCAAGATTGGTTCGCAACGTACGAATGGCTTCGCTCACCATTGACTTTGGATGATCGATAATATGAAGGCCATTATCTTTTGAATAGCGTGATGAAGGTACAACGCCCAACACAGGCACTTCTCTTATTCTTTCTAGCTCAGAGATATTGGTAATCTTATTATTCAGCAAATACAAGGTTCCAATAAAAAAGAGACTTACAACAAGGCTTCCTACAAAACCGATACCGGTAATCATCCATTTATTTGGCGAGATCGGATAACCAGGCAAGGTGGCTGGCGATAGAATTTTGAAATCAGGAATACTACCTGCCTGGGCAATTTCAAATTCTGATTTTGACTGCATCAATGATAAATAGAATTGCTCATACAGTTTGTAAAACCGTAGGTTCTTCGAAAACTCCGTGGTCTTATCCGGAAGACTGGCAAAGGTATTCTCCGATTGTATCTTACGTTGATTTAGTTCTCGCAATTTCCTAAGCGATTCTGTTTTTAACTCGGTCAATTGGGCCAGCGCTTTGTTTTGTAAGGTTTCAATTTCCTTTTGCTTTTCGCGAAAAGCAAATGTAACCTCACTATACGAAAGCTTTAACTTCTCCTGATCCAGGTAAAGTTGTTCGAGCGTTTCTAAATTCTTCTCAAGCGAAAGCGGAAGAAATTCCCGCTGTGATAGTGAGACAAAAAAATCACCTTGAATAAGTCCATCTACCAGGCTATTGATATCTTTTACTCTTCTCGTCATTTCGTAACGCTGCGAATCAATTCGGTTTATGGCAGCAACGGTTTTCTTCAGGTCATCATCCATGTTATTGGTTTTGTTCTGAAGTGTAAAATCCTCGAAATAATTTTCGAAATTTTCCATCCTTTTTTCAATATGAGCAAGCTCATTTGACACCCAGTCAATCTTTTGTTTGGTCGCTAAATTTTTTTGGTCATTACTGTATTGAAGATAGACTGTATCAATTTCATTTAAAATGGAGAAGGCTTTAGTAGGATTGTTATCTTTAAACGAAATCCGGATCGTATTGGCACTAAAGTTAATTGGCTCAACTTCAAGCCTGCTTGAAAGGTAATTCAGCAATGCATCATGACTATTCAGGATAAAGAAGTACCCAATTTCTGTGCCCCTTGCAAAACTATCATTCCGGTTAATAATCAACTCCAGTCCCGCTATAGAAATGAGCTTACCGTAATTTGCCGTTATCTCTTCTCCCTGATCGCCAATAGTAAGGGTATAACTCTTGGTGTCTTTTTCATCCAGGTAAATCGGTGTATTTAAAAACCGATTGTTCTTCACTACATGGTGCTTTATAATGAACGGCACACTCGAATAAAGTTCATCATTTAACAAACGGCCGATGCTATAATAACTCACTTCCAGTTTTGCCGAATCAATAACATGACTTAAGAATAACTTTGACCTTATGATTTCAATCTCACCCGAAACCACATTGATGTTCTGATCTTCAACAACACTTTTTATCCCAAGTTCAGAAGCATTCTTTTTAATATCCAGCTTTAGTTCCGACTGAGATTCGTAAAGATTCTTTGTGTAACGAATTGTTAAGTAAGCAATGCTGTTGATGGCGATGAAAATGAGCAATAGCCAGACCCAGTTGTGACGGATAACAGCACGGAGTGTATTGAAGTCAATCCCTTCTTCAGTGGGTGATTGCAATCGTATATTTTTTTGATTCTCCAATGTAGTGTGCATTAAAGTGAAATCAGCACAATTATTAATGTTGACACACTAGTGAAAATGCTAAGCAAGGCAGCATTATCACGCAGGCTTTCACTGAAAGGTCTTCGAACAGGTTCAACATAAATTATATCACCTGGCTCCATAATCATGTTGTTTTTAACAAATCCCTCAAGGGTACTAAAATCAACAACGTATGCCTGATCTCCGCGCAGAACCCGTATACTTTTGGACTTCGAATCGCTGTTCAATCCCTTCGATAATGCGAGGACTTCCGTTAATCTCATATTTTCATTTATCAAGGGTACAACACTGCCCCCTATTCCCCCTGGCCCTCCTAATACAACAACACGTTTATTGGTACATTTTAATCGAACAAAAGGTTGCTCATAAAACCTGGCGTATGCTTGTTTCAAAACATCCTCGGCCTGTAATAAGGTAAGTCCCTCCAACTTCACTTCACCAATCATCGGAAATCGGGTGGTTCCTGAATTGTTAACCAAGTAAATAGTAGGTTCAGTCTTTTCATCGGTTGAATTTGAATTGATTTGACTCAGTTTTAAATCCGGATCGATCAGACGCTCACCGCTATTGGTATAAACCTCAATTAAGAGGTAATCATTTTTTTGTATCGAATAATTCTTTTCGACAGCATCAACTTGTTTCGATAATGCATAACCTTCCGGCACCTTAAACATGATATTCTGTTTATACGATGCGCATGAAGCGATGAGCAGAGTTACAAACAGATAAAGACCAGTTTTAAAAAAATAAGATTGTCTCAAGATTAAAAAAGCATTTCAGTTGCGTGAAATTACTGATTTTCTTAACAATTCAGCCAATGTAGGAAGCTGGTGATCTTTTTTTGAAATGATGGGATTGAGCACTTGCCAATCGATATTTAGTTCTGGATCGTTCCAGTTGAGCCCAATCTCAGAAATTTGGTGATAGGGATTGGAACATTTATAAAAGAAGACAGAATCTTCAAGAGCTGCAAAGCCATGGGCAAAACCAGCGGGCACCATTAACATATTGTGCCGCTCACCATCTAATACGCAATAGTAAACTTTTGCAAAAGTCTTCGATCCAATTCGCAAGTCCACCACCACGTCTAACACCTTGCCATAAAGAACACTTACCAGCTTCGCTTGGGCAAAGGGCTCTAGCTGCATATGAAGACCTCTTATCACTCCTTTTTTGGAGAACGATTTATTATCCTGTACAAAGGTGTAATTTAGATTATGCGCTTTGAAAAATTCTTCTTTATAGAATTCGACAAACCAGCCACGATCATCATTATACACTGGGGGAATGATTTCAACCAGTTGATCAATACCGGTGGGTTTTATTTGCATGCTGAACGATTTGGAATCAAGATGCTTTCTTAAGGCCTCTTATGGTTTCAAGATATTTATTTATAACAACAGACTCATCATACTCGGCTTCCATTTTCGATCTGCCATTTTGACCAAAAGCTTCAAGCTTGGCGTTATCAAAGCCCGACATTAATCTCATCTTTTCTGCAAGATCATCTGCATCCTTTAATCTACAAAGCAGACCATTATATTCATTTGTAACGACATGATTGCATCCCGGTACATCTGTTGCAATAATAGGCTTCGAAGAGCTTGCTGCTTCCAGCAAGGTACGAGGTGTACCTTCCCTATACGATGGCAAAACAATGCAATCGGCCTGGTTTATGAATTTACGAACATCGTTGGTGGTACCCAGGTATTCAATGGTTCCGGCTTGAATCCATTCCTCGATAACACGCACCTTAATACCGCGTTTGTGTTCCTGATCCATTGCTCCAAGGATTTGAAAACGGGCATTCATACCCGTTAATTTCAAGCTCTTCACAGCTTCGATGTATTCCAGAATACCTTTATCCGTTATGAGCCGTGAAATGAGCAGAAACGTAAACTTCTCATTTCGCTTAAAGGGCATCGGCTGAAATTTCTTCAAGTCAATCCCCGAACCCGGAACAAGATCAACTGCACTTGCCGGAACAAGTCCTCTGTCGATAAAGAGTTTCAGGTCGTCATGATTCTGAAAAAAGACCTTTTGAGCAAAGCGAAAACTTATTTTATAAAGGAGGATGGCAACTGCTGATACCAGATCGTTCTTCAAAAATACGGTTCCTAATCCGCAAACGTTGTTAATAACCGGAATGCGGAGCATCGATGCCGCCAATGTTCCATAAACATTGGGTTTAATCGTATAGTGGAGGATAACATCGGGCTTAACTTTTCTGTAGATCATGAAAAGCTCGGCAATAAGGGCTGTATCCCTAAATAAATTTGCCCCACGACTATCCATTTTCACCTGGTGATGGATGCAGCCAGCTTCTACCAGAAATTTAGTGTAATCGTCATTTGGTGCAATGGTATGTACTTCGTACCCCTGTTCAATTAATGTGCGAACAAAACTCATCCGGAAATTATAGATGTTCCAAGAGGTGTTCAGGACTATGGCAATTCTCATCTGGGCTCTTTATTTGAGAATTTCGAAATCCTTTTTTCGACAAAGTGTCGAAATCATAGGTTTTTTAGAAAAATCTCCGGTTTAGATTCGGCAAAAGTAGAAAAAAGTAACCTAGTGTTACAACTCGCTTTCAAATTAATGCACTAAGTTCGCGGCTTCTGTTTAGAGCAGTATGCAAGGAAAAGAAATCACAGCAGTTTTGGTGGCATTGAGTGATGCCCGCAAGCAAGAAGAAACTCAGGAGCACTTAGACGAATTGGCGTTTTTAGCAGAAACGGCAGGTATTAAAACTCTGCGCAAGTTTGTGCAAAACCTGCCGCATCCGGATAACAGAACCTATTTAGGTAAAGGAAAACTGCAGGAGCTAAAAGAATTTGTTCAAGCCAACAAGGTAAAGCATGTCATTTTTGATGATGACCTGAGTGCCTCTCAGCTACGTAACCTTGAAAAGGAGATAAACGATAATCAGGAAGATGATGATCTCAAAGTAAGAATCTACGACAGAAGTCTTCTGATTCTGGATATATTCCTATGGAGAGCCCAAACCGCTCAAGCAAAGACTCAAGTGGAGCTTGCACGTTTTCAATACATGTTACCTCGTCTTACCCGCTTGTGGACTCACTTGGAAAGACAGCGCGGTGGAACTGGAACTCGTGGTGGATCAGGGGAACGTGAAATTGAAACGGATAGAAGAAACATTCGCTATCAAATCAACATCTTAAAAGAGAAGCTTGAAAAAATAGAGAAGCAGCGACTCACACAGCGCAAATCCAGAAACGATATTGTTCGTGTTGCCCTTGTTGGGTATACCAACGTAGGAAAGTCAACCATCATGAATTTACTTTCCGGATCAGGCGTGTTGGCAGAAGATAAACTCTTTGCAACGGTTGATGCCACAGTAAGAAAAGTAGTATTCGGAAATATTCCCTTTCTGCTTTCGGATACGGTCGGATTCATTCGCAAGCTGCCTCACCATTTAATTGAATCATTCAAGTCAACATTGGATGAAGTGCGTGAAGCCGATGTACTAGTGCATGTTGTAGACTTTGCTCATCCTCATCACGACAATCAGATTGAAGTCGTAACCAATACCTTGAAAGAAATTGGCGCGGTTAACATTCCAACAATTCTGGTTCTCAACAAGATTGACCTGTACAAAAAGCAGAATCCAGAGGCTAACCTGGAGGAGATGAAAGGATATTATAAAGAGCATGGATTCAACCATATCATCTTTGTGTCGGCTACCACGAATGAAAACATCGTTGGACTAAAACAGACTTTATACGAAGAAGTGAAGAAGAAGCATGTTCAGATCTTTCCAAACTTTTTGAAGAGCGGCTTCGATTTTTCTCCGTGGCCAACAGAAGCTACCTAATGAGAAATAATAATTTTTATCTTTGCGACCTTTATAGGTAGAAAGTTCGATTCCCGTATGGATTACTTATGATAACTGGCCCCGTAGTTCAATGCCCGCCCGATCCGAACGAAGGAAATTGCCTTGGCGCAGGAGCTGTATCGGATCGTTCGGGCCAGGATAGAATAGGAGTTTCCTAAACTTTTGATGCAGGTTAGTTGACGGGGCATCGATAAGAGTAGGTGAGAAGTATTATGAAAGTGAATTGATAAGTAAGATTTGAAGTTTAAATTGGCCCCGTAGTTCAATGTATAGTATTGGAGTTTCCTAAACTTTTGATGCAGGTTCGATTCCTGTCGGGGCTACCCAAGCGGAAAGGCCGAGAAATTCTCGGCCTTTCTCTTTTAAAATCACTATCAAATCCTTTCAAAGCGAGGATTACATGGTTCTCTCTAGTGGTTCGACACTCTCCATTTTCGATGATGAGGTTTTCAGGAAAAATTGAACCAATCAATTTTTGCTTATTGTTCAAGGTTGCTTTTTCATAATAAAATGGGAGATTCTGAATGAGGTTAACCGCGGACTTTAAATATTTGCGGTGGTTCGTTTCTGTTCCCTGTAGTTCTTCGATTTCAGATTTTGCTGCCTGAAGCTCCTCTTTAAATTTGGGTTTCATGAACGAATAGCTGTCGCGTTCAATTTCATTCATAATATATTTCTCTTCCAACGAAGCAAGTTTCTTTTCAGCATGAACTACATTTTCTTTATGTTTTTTGATCAGCTGTTCCCTATCGATTTCGTTGTTCTTGAAAACACTGCCCATAACTTTAAGATAAAGGTTAGCAACTTCTGGTTTTACAGCCACACCATCAAAATAATGTAAGAGTGCTTTATGTGCCTTCTCAGCCGGAATCCTTTCGGTACATTTACCACGACAGTGATAATAGTTGTAGTACTGATTCCTTCCTTTTGAAGCACTGCTGGTAAGTTTACCTCCACACTTGCAACAGGTAAGCATTGCCCTTAACGGAGTTTCATCATTAAGCTTTTCGTAGAGTTTGCGTTGCTTTCGATTGGATTTTAATAGGCGTTGTACTTTATCGAAAAGCACTTCACTAACAATGGGTTCATGCAAACCCTGAACAACCTGAGCGTCTTCCTCTTTAAAGGCTGGAACATAAATTTTGCCAGCGTATAAAATATTTTCGAGCAGTTTAGGGAATTGACTCTTACTGAGCTTCAATCCTTTCTTTCCCATAAGACGTTTTAATTCTTGCTTTTCATATAACCCTGAAGCAAAGAGTTCAAAGGCCTCCGTGACTAGAATAGCCCGTTGATCGGGAATAAGAATAGGCTTCTTCAAATGATCTCTTTCATTTGAATAACCAATAGGAGCCACTCCTGTCCAACGACCTTCCTTGAGACTTCTGCGCATACCCATACGTGTATTAATTCCTCTGACGTCATTGTCAATTTCAGGAATAGTCAAGTAGATGGAGAGCATCATCTTATTGTGCGGGATAGAAAAATCAATCCATTGTTCAGCAGCATTTATTTCAATACCAAGATCACTGAACCATTTAATCTCTTGCAATGCATCGCGCTGATTACGAGAAAACCTGTCCCACTTGGTAACCAGGATATAGTCAACGTCACGTTTGTTTGACTTACAATACTGGAGAAGCTTTTTGAATTCAGGACGATCAAAGTTTTTAGCCGAATGATCCTCTTTATAAATAGCAACTACCTGGTAGCCCTTGAATTCACAGAACTTGGAGAGCACAGCCTCCTGGTGCCCCAGACTATAACCAAGTTTAGCTTGTTCATCGGTTGAAACACGTACATATAAAACAGCCTTCTTCACACAAATAAGGATTGATCTAAATTCAATAAAAGATAAGCAAAGATTATGCAGCTTTATCAGAATCCTGCTTTAAAGCTGCTGATTTATCAGGAATTTCAGAACCTTGCGCTTGCTTTAGAATAAGATAGTCAAGTTCCCCCAGATTGTAAAGCACATTCCGGATAATCCGAATCTGCTCGTCAGAATAGACAGTACCACCATCTTCAAGTATTTTTTTACACTGAGCGATAGAAATCTTTTTCGCCTCTTCCATAACCACACACTTTTATCAACTTCACATAATCTCAAAGGAGAAGAGAATCAATCAACGGAACAGGACAGGTATCCAAATATATATTGTTATTTATTTTATGTCAATATAAATAACATTTATATTTGTATTGCGTTAATATGATAACTCAATGAATATGCTATGAAAACGAAGAGAAAGAGGGCATCCTCAACTAAGCCAAAGAAGGTGACGGTAAAGTTTTTTATAAACAAAGCCGTGCTGCCTGTTATGGAAGGGAAGATAAAGCGTTATCCTTTATACATGCTGATCACCTATGATCGAAAGAACACCATGATGCGATGTCACTATGGTCAGTATTATAAGGATTTGAACGAGGTGGATAGAGTCCACTATCCAGGTCTTATGACAATGGAGGAAAGGGTGATCAGGAAAACGATAAGCTATGAACTTGCTCAAAGAGGAAATGAATTTGACCTGAAGGGAACCAATAAGAAGTACGATCAATATGCCATCGGTATCCATGTACTCTTAGAAAGACACCTCAAAAATCAGCTATGGAGTGTCTTATCAAGGCTTGAGCCTTTTGAATATGTAAAGGCCCTGAATTTCACTGATCCCGATGTAGAGTTTAGTACGCTGTACAAAATCTCCAGGAAGCTTTATAAGGATTTACCTGAATTGCAGCCTAAGAATTTTGAGCAAGAGATCGAGATCTATCAGGCCTTCATGAAGCTATACAAGGGATCATTCTTTCAATATAGTTTTCCTGTCGTGATAGAGTGGCTCGATCATTCTGTTGTTGATGACTATCGGAATAAACTAACAGCACTCTATCCGGACAGCCCATCAACGATCAAAAGGAGCATTGAATTTATTGACGGGATAGTTCACTCGGTGTTAGAATATCGCAATACATAGTCAGATGGGAGCTATACCAGAGTCATAGAAGTATTAGAACTAAGTGATGCAACATTGAAATGCTATCATATCAGGATAATATCAAGGTTATAAAATGTGTAGTTGGATTAAAATGAGTTGGAAAATATGAAACAGGAAGGAAGAATGCTGGCTGGAAAAAGTAAAATCAGGGATGGACTCAAGAATTTACAGGACATGAATAAGGAAGAGGTCATCCAAAAGTGTTATGATTTGGCCTCATCATTAGATAAAGCAAATGATGAGACTATTGTTTGCGATATGTTATTGGAGGAGGTGTTTACAGAACTCAAGCAGCTCAAAGCAAAAACTCCTCACATTGATAAAACGGAGTACAATAAAAGCTGGAGCTGGGTCAACAAGATTGTTTTCGTTTTAAAGAAGATCAAGCGACCATTACTTTCTTCGGAGATCATTGAATTCATAACACCCTATGAACCAGTGCTCCAATACAGTCACTACAGAGCCCAAGCCTTTTCAGCTCACCTCCATAAGGCAGTTAAATATGAACGTGTCATCGCTTACAAGCTTAGCGGTTCTAGAGGGTTCTATTATCTGCTTCCTGATTGGATGGACATGGCAGGAGAGATTTTAAAAGAGTATGAAGACAAGATCTTCTTTAAATAATTTCCTAGAATAACGATGACCAATGGCTTTCTGAAAGAAGTTTTTGCCATAAAGGGTACGAAAATGTTCTCTCAAGTATTTGAGCCAGTGCAGTATCTTTTTAAGGGAAGACAACCGTAAACGGTCTTGTTTAATATCAACCATTTGAAGACCCAATTTTTGAGTACCGAAAAAAATCTTTCGTTTTACTACATCCTATTTGCTGCATCACTTGTTGCAATTGTGTTTTTAGAATAGCGTTGGTATGATCTCCATCTTGCTTACCTAGTGCCGCTCTACCTCATACATAATTCATCTTCCCACAAAGGCGAACTCAGCAACGGTGGCTAGCGCTCTCGCTACGTTAGGATTTGAACGGATGTAAAATTGAATATTACTACTACAATTGTTAACACCTTTGACTAAATTTTCCACTATTTTACACCGAAGAAAATAATTTTAGCAGAAGGTGAAGTAAATTCCACATCGATAATACCACGACCAACCTTATCAAATCTGATTTCGACTTGCTCATTGTGCCAATAAGAGGGATTCACTTTAGATGCTGTTATATAAGAATGTTTGCCTTTTTCATTTGCGAAAATCACAACGCAACCTTTTCCTGTAATAGGATTTATCTTTTCATAGATTTCGGGACTTCCTCCAGGTTCCCCAGTCATAACCATTTTTGCCTGTGTTATGTCGTTCCTTATCTGTTTATATTTTGTTAACACAGAGTCAAATAACAGTACACCCTGATCAGAGGTTTTTAGGATCTCACCCCAAACTCCATTTTGGCCAAGGATGAGAGATCCAAGATTGATTATTTGCGAATTTCGTGGTTCATCTGGTTGGTAGTGTGTCAAAAAAAGAACAGATGGTATCCATTTATCATAATCAAGAATAGATCGAACAAACCAGCCACGTGCAGGTCCGGGTTGAACAAAAATATTTGGATTACCACTAGGTAATACGCTTTTCCATTCAGGCACTAAATCGAAGTTGTGATAATATGGACCATTGTTAATGATAAAATATTTTCCTACTGACAAGAACTGTAATCCTACGCAGCGACCATCTTCTGTAATGTCAAAATCAAAAATAACTTGTGGTGCTACTTTGCAAACTCGATCCACAATTTTTGCCATATATTCTGGTTGCAAAAAAGCATAGCGTTGTGTTCTTTCTTCCGCAGAATGCTCTTCTGTTCCATGCAGATGATTGGAGTCATTGCATCCATATTGACCGATAGCATCCCATTTAAAATATGAAACTCCGAGTTCCTTAGTGAGTCTAATCAAAACTTCGGCAAAATCTTCCCAATAAGGACTGACCAGGCACATGTTTACACTTTTTTCTGTTTCCCAGATTTCATAAGGCTCACGATACGTACCATCCATAGACATCAGGTTAGCTAAATTTTTTTGATACATGTCGCTTGTAACAGCCGCCACAGTAGGATTAAACCATAGACCTAATTTCATTCCATAGCTTTTAAGTCGCGACCTTACTTCTTTTAAGTCATCTGGAAAAAAGTCCCTATTCACTTCCCAATCTCCAGTTTTTATAAACCAGCCAGCATCAATTACAAACACTTCAATTCCCATTGAGTGGGCCTTGTCAATTTCATCTAATGTCCATTTCAAATTCATAGACGACAAGTATTTATCACCTCTCCACTGAACTCTTTCTTGTCTTCCCCAAGTATTATAAAATATATAGGGTTTACGGCTCTCACCGTTCTGTGTCATATGGTTCAAAATGAAATTCCTGTATTCGTTGGAAAGTTCATCCTCACCTCCTGTAGTGCCGGCAAACTGAAACCAAACTGAGGAAAATCCATTAACCAATTGATTGGTTAGATAATTTGCTTTTTTTGAAACAATTGCAACCGTTTTATTTTTGTTTAAGCTAAACTCCAAAAAGCGGTCGGGAAATTGAGATCCATGTTCATAGGCGACTAAAAATGTGTTTTCTGTTTCTTGAAAGACAGCGATTGGCCCCATAAAAGAACCTTCATTTTCAATGAAACGATCATCTAGAATATATTCCGTTCTATGGTTAGCATGCAAACGATGATTAAACTCTGAAATCCTAATTTCTTTTATGCTGCTACTCGTGTTTGAAAAAGTTAGGTAGGTAATATTGTCAAAACCAGATTTCTTGGTAAGTTTTAAGTTCTTACTATCTGACAGGCAATATTTAAATCTTAAAACTGAATTGTCAATTGGGATTTGTAAAATCACAGTCAATGTTATTGAAGGATTATTTATGAATTTTCCGGACAGTTCAAATTCAGAACAACCGTTTGACAGCAACATGCCAGCCTTTGTTATTTTCAGTCTCTCCAGAACGGTAGGCATTTTCTCTCCATTAATTTCAAACTCTGGAAACGAAATATTTAGATTTTTTTTACTACCCTTTAGAGTATAAGTTAACGCAGTGACATCCCCTTTGGGCCACGAGATTAAGTATTTATTATTTTCAACGACTCTTATTTCTTTCTGTTGAGAATTCGAAATAAGACATTGAACCAAAAAAATAAAGAATAATAGATATTTCATATGTATTGATAAGGTTGTCGTGAATAAAAATTGTTAAGGAATAAAAGCCATTTTAACTCACCAGACTGTAAGTTGTTCATTGAATAGCTTATTTCTTGGTCTCACTATACAAGAACCTATGCGAACCTGCTTTGATATCTCCGGGCGATTGAGTTCGTTATCTTTAAACCAGTCTTCACCAGAAATTAAATCCGAATGTATATCCCTACTTGAATATCGTTTTACAAATACATCGACAACGTCTTCGTATTTATCTGAATTGGCATAGCATATTTTTTTTATATAGGCATTACGTATTTAATTAACGTTTCTTTTTTCATAAAAAAATTAAAGTGGAATAACGAGCCATTGATTTCGTCTTCCCACCTGGCTATCACTTCTGTGATAACCCATAATAGCGTTGGAGTCTATGTTTAACATTCTCCGTTGAGATAACTTTGTGTAGTATGTTTTGTTTAAGATCAACCATTTAGATTCTAAATTTTTAGGTGCCGGTAAAAATCCTTCGTTTCATTACATCCTATTTGCCGCATCACTTGTTGCAATTGTGTTTTTAGAATAGCGATGGTATGGTCTCCTCCTTGATTACCAAGTGCTGCTACTCCATACATAAATGACCTTCCCATAAAGGTGAACTCAGCACCACTGGCCAGTGCTCTTGACACATCAGGCCCTGAACGGATGCCACTGTCCATCATTACCTTGATTTTATCTTTGTATTTTTTAACAATCGGAATCAGCGAATGAATGGACGACTCTCCTGCATCAAGCTGCCGGCCACCATGGTTTGACACAATGATTCCATCCAAGCCAATACGTATGGCCATTTCAGTATCTTCTTCGCTGGCTACGCCTTTTAAAACTAATTTACCTTTCCATAGATCACGTATTGCACCGATTTTTTTCTCATCTAATTTCCCCGAAAAAGTTCGATCCATAAAAAGACCGAGTTGCTTCATATTTATGCTTCTGGGCATGTATGGTTTAAGAGTAGAAAAATTTGGTTGCCCATGCAGTAGCGTATTCATGGCCCATGTTGGTCTTCCCATAATTTGAAGGATGTTATTAGCCGTCATTCTTGGAGGCATAGCCAGGCCATTACGAATATCTCTTGGACGATAACCGAACGAAGGCACATCGCATAAGAGAACTAAAACAGGATAACTGGAAGCTTGTAATCTTTTGAGGATGTCATTCCTCAACTTATTTTCAGCCGGATGGTATAACTGAAACCAAGCCTTGCTTTCAGTAAGTTCGCTGATTCTTTCTATACTGGAAGTGGTGACTGTACTTAACACAAAAGGTATGTTATGTTGTGCAGCCGCTTTTGCCAATATCTCTGGCGCGTTAGGCCACATTAAGCCCTGAAGTCCAATGGGTGCAATACCAAACGGAGCATTATATACATGGCCGAATAGTTCGGTCTCCATGTTTACCTCTATATTTGATTTCAGGTAGTGCGGTATCAATTCAACTTCTCTAAGTTCGGAGGTATTTTTATAGAGGTTAACATCTTCATTGCATCCACCATCAAGGTATTCAAACGCAAACCGTGGTATTCGACTCTTTGCTTTCTCTCGAAGATCTTCTATCGAAGGATATTTTGAGTTGAATTGCCATTTCATGTTTTGTTCATTTTTAAGTTTTAAGCTATACAGAATTGGCAACTAGATTAGTATCCATTCGATTTTTTTCTTGATCATGTTGTACTTCAAATTTTCTTTATAGGTAACTAATGAATTTCCTCATGCTGAAAAATCAAATATCTTTTTCATCAATACCCATTTCTCTCCAGATCTTGCGAAAGGTAGGGCTTGTTGATACGTCCACATTAGTCCTTCCCATTCCTGCACTTTCTTATTTCCTTGATCAGCATCTGCTTTACGTTCAAACGAGAACGCTTTGCTAACGTGCATGATCATAAACAATCGATTACCTGTTCGGAAAATTTCCATACTAATTATTCCACTATCTTTTATGCTTTGCAGAATTTCTGGCCATACATTTTTATGATATACTTCATATTCTGAAATGAGCCCAGGATCGTCTTTTAGATCGAGTGCCAGGCAATAGGATTGATCGTTATTCATGCCTTTATTTTATAACCTACAAGTCCAAACATAAACACAACCACGAAACAAATCAAGGGCACACTGTAGGCCATTGCTGTTGATGCAAACGAACCCATCACATACGGTACTATTGCCCCGCCCACAATGGACATGATGATAAACGATGCGCCACGTTTGGTGTGCGGGCCCAAATCTTTAATACCCAATGCAAAGATGGTGGGGAACATGATGGAGGCAAAGAAGAATGCGGCCATGAGTGAGTAGATCGAAATCATTCCAGGCAATTGAATAACAGCAACACATAAGATAATGTTAGCGACTGCGTAAACACTTAAAAGCCGATTGGGTGGAATTACTTTCATCAGTGCGGTTCCGGCAAATCGCCCTACAGTGAACAGAAGCAAACTTGCTGATAATAGATAGGAAGCGTTTTCGCTGGTGATACCTAAGTTTTTTTCAGTGCAATAGTTAATGAACAATGCAGCCATACCAACTTGTGCTGCCACATAAAAAAATTGTGCAACAATTGCCCAAATAAAATGACTGTGTTGAAACAAAGTTTTACTGACTGTTGTATTTTCTTCATCTGATTTCGCGCCTTTGATTTCAGGAAGAGGGGTTTTAAAAAACGAAAAAGCAATAACTAACACTACACTACCGATGACGATATAAACTAATTTCACCGAGTTTAAATTACTGGAAGAAGAACCAAAGAAAAGTTGAGCGCCAATGATCGGCCCAATAAAAGAACCAACACCATTAAAACTTTGTGAAAGGTTGAGTCGAAAAGCAGAAGTTTCAGGTTTGCCAAGAATGGTAATGTATGGATTAGCGGCTGTCTCCAGAAAAGTTAAACCACTGGCAAGAATGAATAGCGAAAGAAGAAAGAGATTGAAGCTTGAAAAAGATGCGGCAGGGTAAAATAAAAAAGCGCCAAGAGCATATAATAACAACCCTGTGATGATACCTTTTTTGTATCCCACTTTAATCATAAACATGCCTGCCGGAATGGCCATAAGAAAATAAGCACCAAAGTAGGCTGCTTGCAAAAGTGTAGAGCGTTGCTTCGTAATGTTAAGAGTATCCTGAAAATGTTTGTTAAGCACATCGAGTAGACCGTATGCCAGACCCCAAAGGAAAAACAAACTGGTGACTAATGTGATTGGTAAAAGATAGGATTGGCCTTCCTTTAGTTTTGCTTCTGCTACAGGTTCGGTAATAATGATTGGCATTGTGATTAGTTTAATGATCTGTCTAAATGTACATACCCACCATCTACATGTATCAATTGGCCGGTGGTATGGCTTGATCTTTCCGAGAGTAGGAATAAAACCATATCGGCAATTTCTTCTTTGGTGGTCATGCGTTTTTGTAAAGGTATTTTATCTTCAATAGATTTTAGTTTTTCTTCCGGGTTGGAAAATTTTTTAACCCATGTCTCGTAAAGTGGTGTGAAGCATTCTGCTACAATCACAGCATTAACCCGAATGGAGTGCGGTAAAAGTTCAACAGCCCACTCGCGTGTTAACGCATTTCTTCCTCCGTTGGCGGCTGCATACGCTGACGTGTTTCCTTGTCCGGTTTCTGCTGTCTTCGATCCAATATTGACAATAGAGCCTTTCGTTTTAATTAATTCGGGCAATGCATAATGCGCCATCAAATAGTAGTGAATTAGGTTTTTATGAAGCGATTCTATAAATGCTTCATAATTTCCTGAGGCCAATCCAACGCCATCATTTACACCGGCATTATTAACAAGGCCTTCTATTCTTCCAAATTTTTTCACCGTTAGGTCAATGGCTTTTTTACATTCTGAATCGGATGTTAATTCTGCTACAATTTGGAAACTATCGCCACCCTTTTGTTTTATTTTATCAACGACCAATTGGTTGTCGTCTTGATTGCGTCCTACTATAATCGGTATTGCACCTTCTTCTGCCAACGCCAACGCAATTCCTTCACCAATACCCTTTGCACTGCCGGTTACAATTATTACTTTATTTTTCAGTTTTAAATCCATGGCCTGCGAGTTTTAATTTATTTGAATTTTATGTCTGTTTCATTTTCAATCGTTTTCGGAAAGATAGATTCTTATTACCTGAAATAGCCAATAGTGATTGTTTAAGTTAAGCAAAAATGAGGAGGGAAGGTATTATAGAATATTTGAACGAATTGGAAATTGAACAGCGACTTGCTTCTGCGCACCCAATCCATCAATGCCCAATTCAACGACATCACCAGCCTTTAAAAACCGTGGCGGCACAAGCCCCAGACCAACACCAAACGGTGTGCCTGTTGAAATAATATCTCCTGGAAGCAGTGTCATAAATTGACTGATGTAACTTACCAGAAATGCGATGTTAAAAATCATATCATGTGTGGTGGAGTTTTGAAGTTTTTCTCCATTTACCGAGAGCCAAAGTGTAATGTTATTAGGATCTGGTATCTCATCTTTCGTAACTAGAAAAGGTCCGAGTGGTGCAAACGTGTCGCAGCTTTTTCCTTTCACCCATTGGCCTCCACGCTCTAATTGAAATGTTCGTTCACTGTAGTCATTATGAACCGTATATCCTGCGATGTATTCCATTGCATTCGCTTCGTCAACATAGGTTGCCTTTTTTTGAATAACAACAGCAAGTTCTACTTCCCAATCCGTTTTTAATGAGTTTCTTGGGATAACAACCTGATCGTATGGTCCACAAAGTGCAGTGGTAGATTTAAAAAAAAGAATGGGCTCAGCGGGTATAGGTGTGTTGGTTTCCTTTGCATGAAGTGCGTAGTTCAAGCCTATGCAAATAACTTTGCTTGGCCGTGCCACACAAGCACCTAACCGTATTTGATCGCTTACGTCAGGGCAATTACCTTCATTTTTTGAAAGCCATTTGCTAAGTTCGGATATACCATTGTTGGCAAAGAATTTCTCATCATAATCCTGAACAAATTCAGACACATCAATTTTTTTTCCTGTTGAAGTGATAACCCCTGGTTTTTCTTTTTCAAACTCTCCAAAGCGAAATAATTTCATAGTTGGCTTGCCTATATAGTTATGGTTGAAGCATTAAATAGTTAGTTATTTAATCGTATAAACCCACCATCGATGGGATAATCACTACCCGTAACAAAAGATGCTTCGTCAGAGCAAAGATACAATGCCAATGCCGCTACTTCTTCCGGCTTGCCCATTCTTCCGATGGGTTGAGAAGCGGATAGTTTTTCGAACATTTCTTTTTCCTTGCCAGGATAATTTTTTTTGATAAAGTCATCTACAAAGGGAGTGTGTACCCTTGCCGGAGAGATGCAGTTGCAACGGATGTTGTGTTTGAGATAATCTTTGGCTACCGATAATGTCATAGTGAGCACTGCTCCTTTGCTCATGGAGTATGCAAATCGATCGGCAATACCCACGCTTGAAGCAACGGATGCAATGTTTAAAATGACACCACCGTGTTCTTTCATATTTTCAATTGTAGCCTTCATGCAATTGTAAACGCCTTTTACATTTACGTTGAACACTCTTTCAAAGTCAGCTTCAGTGGTATTTTCAAGATTTCCAATGTGTGCAATTCCTGCGCAGTTTACCAGAGTATCTACTTTTATGGCCTGTTTGTAAATAGAAAGAAATACATCGTTTACTTCTTTTTGATTTGCCACATTGCATGAAATAGCGTGTGCCTTTCCGTTTGTTTCATCAATCGCTCTTACTGTGTCTTCGGCTGATGCTTTATTCAATTCTAAAATGAAAATGGTTGCGCCTTGCCGTGCAAAAAGTTCGGCAATAGCACTACCAATCCCGCTTCCACCACCAGTAATCACTATCGTTTTTCCGGCGAGACTAAACAATTGCATCTGTTATGTAAGATTAAATTTTATCTATATATAAGGCGTTTACAAATATGCATTAAAATCTATCAATGAAAGTTTTTCTGTAAGACCGATAAAATTTTATTCTTTTCAATGAAATCACCTGGATCCGATTTTTTTGATGCGTAATCTCTAAAATTCCTCGGGCTTCTAAGTCCCGTTTTGTATTCAATAATATCCATGCGATTTCGCCCCTAAATGATGGCGCTAATTCTATATCCGCTAGTTGCATTAATTCGGTCAAGGTAATTTGATCACAATGTTGGAAAACATCTAATATAAACTTCTTTACCAATTCGTATTGCTTACGCGCAATAATGGAGCCGCCTCTCCCCCCATGCACCAGTAGTTGAATTTTATCAGAATGATTTTTCATATTCATTTACTATAATGAGACGCCTCTTTTCCAAGGAATAAAATCGTCTTGCTGCAGTTGCTCAGCCTTGGTAAGTTCGCCACTTGCAATTCGTACAATTTGTTCGAGCAATTCTTCTCCCGATTGTTCTATGGTTTTTCCATCTGTTATAATATCTCCGTGATCAAAATCAATTAAGTCTGATATTTTTTTTGCCAAAATTGTATTGGTGGATGTTTTTATAACGGGAGCCACTGGGTTTCCAGTGGGTGTGCCTAGGCCAGTGGAAAAGATGATCAGGTTCGCTCCGCTGCCTGCCATGCCTGTAGTTGCTTCTACATCATTGCCGGGAGTACACAAAAGACTTAGTCCATTCTTGTGAACATATTCAGCGTAGTTTAGCACATCCGCCACGGGCGAAGTACCTCCCTTTTTCGCAGCGCCTGCAGATTTCATGGCATCCGTAATCAATCCATCTTTGATATTGCCAGGAGATGGATTCATAGAAAAGCCACTTCCGATGGCCTCTGCTTTATCGTTGTATTCTTTCATTAGCGTTGCAAATTTTTTGGCAACATCAATGGTCACACTGCGGTCAATCATTTCTTGCTCTACCCCACACAGTTCTGGAAACTCTGCCAGTATTGTTTTTCCTCCAAGAGCCGCCATTAAGTCGGATACGTGACCCATGGCTGGATTTGCTGTGATTCCGGAGAAACCATCAGAGCCTCCGCATTTCAATCCAATGCACAACTTATCAATGTTAGCTGGCTTGCGTGAAGTTTCGTTCGCCTTTACCAGCATACTGAACGTTTCTATAATAGCTTGTTTGAGCAACGCTTCTTCTGATGGATATTTTTGTTGCTCAAAATAGATAACAGGTTTATCGAAATCTGGAGTTATGTTATGTATGGATTGTTTTAAAATTTCTATCTGTGCGTGTTGGCATCCAAGGCTTAGTATGGTTGCTCCCGCTACATTCGGATTGTTTAAGTATCCTGCAATAAGTTTGCAGAGATTATCTGAATCTTCGCGTGTGCCACCACATCCGCCTTGATGATTTAGAAATTTAATACCGTCAATATTCTTAAATAGTCTGTTCGAATAATCGCTGGAGTGATGCTCAATTGAAGTGGTAACTTTAGACGCACCTGACGAAGATGTAGTGTGGTTTTTAATAAGCTGCTCAACCAGACCTTCGTATTTATCAGGCTTGCCATATCCCAGTTTTTTAATGAATGCATTTTTAATGTACTCTACGTTTCTATTCTCGCAAAACACCAGGGGAACCACTAACCAGAAGTTGCGCGTGCCCACCTGCCCATCGCTACGATGATAGCCATTGAATTCAGTCGATTTCCATTTCACTACATCGGGTGGTTCCCACGTATGCTGAGTTAATCGTACCTCAAATGCTTTCGAATCGTGCTTCAGATTTTGCGTTGAGATAGCTTCGCCCTTTGCAATAGGCTTAAGTACTTTGCCAACAACCACACCGTACATTTTAATTTGATCTCCAACATTAAAATCGCGAATAACAATTTTGTGTTTGGCCTGAGTATCAGTTATAATAGCAAGTTGTAGTGTTCCATCTTGTATGGTATCTCCTTTCTTTAAATCTTGCAAAGCCACAAGCACATCATCCGCAGGATGTAAGCGCACTGTTTTCTGACGAACATGGGTTAATTCTTGGTTCATTTAATCCAAATTAATACTAGTAAAGATGCACGAATTACACTTTATAATATTAAAGGATTTTGTCAACTCTCTACACAATATTACCCCGTGTTATAATGACTAACGAAGGTTGGAGTTAGCCATCAATGTTAGTTTTTACCGTTTCAATTAAGTAATGGTTTTCTGACGGTCCATTCTTACAGTTACTACTTTACCATAAGAGCTATTTCTTGCCTGATATCATCGGAAGCTGCGCCTATTTGAATATTTAACGGGGCAGCATCAAGTACAAATTCATTCTTTTCGTTCCAGTATGATAGGTCTTTCCTACTCAAATTAAATTGAACAGTTTGAGTCTCACCTTTTTTTAAACTTATTCTTTTAAAACCTTTCAATTCTTTATAAGGTAATTTTAGTAGTGTATTTCCATGTTGTAAATAGAGCTGCACCACTTCGTCTCCATTGTATTTTCCAGAGTTCCTCACATCAACGCTAACCGTTATAGTGTCATCTCGATGGATGGAGGACTTATCAACGGATATATTTGTATAGTTGAATGTGGTATAGCTCAATCCGTATCCAAAAGCATACAAGGGTTTCTTATCAAAGTACATATAGGTGCGGCCATTAAAAACCTCGTAATCGCTAAAAGCAGGTAAATCATTTGTAGAGTTGTAATAGGTTAAGGGAAGTCGTCCTGCCGGGTTGTAGTCACCGAACAAAACATCAGCAATGGCATTGCCACCTTGCTCGCCTGGATACCAAGCGTTAATTACGGCTGGTACATTTTGCTGAATCCAATTAATGGCCAGTGAACTACCGGCCACAAGTACTACGATGGTTTTTGGATTGGCTTTGTAAATCTCCTGAATAAATTGCTGTTGGTCTTCTGGCAACTCAAGCGAAGTGCGATCGCGTCCTTCCATCTCGATGGATTTATTTACCCCCAGCACAACAATTACAGCATCGCTTTTTTTAGCTAATGCTTTTTCGGCTACGTTTGATTCTGATTCTTTTTTATCTGGAGTTTTCCACGAAAGGGCACAGTAGGCATTTCCATTTCGGCATGCATATTCCATTTTTATGGTATATGATTTACCCGCTTTTAACGATAAGGTAATTGCGTCTTTATCAATATCATTCCACCAATGATCCAACACCAAGGTATCATTGACATAGAGTTTGCATCCACCTATTTTCTTTATTCCCAGCATGTATGTACCTGATATATTAGGCACAATAAGGCCAGTCCATCGAATAGATAGGGGCACAGGCGGAATGATTGGGTTGGGCGGTTGATTGGCAGGATCGAAAAGAATATTTTCGGTTGTTCCCAAGATTCCATTGCCTTCCAGATTTGGATTTGTAAAGTACTCCACGCGCAATCCGTTTTTAAGTTTCCCATTCTCATCATACACAAAAGTGCCTGATGGAATTATTTCATGCTGTGCCATTTTTCCCAGCCAAGGCAGCGATCGTACCGTTACATTTTTTCCTACCTTATTGATGATTCCTTGCAAAGGTGAAATGGCAGCATTCAATGGAACACCACTATAATCTCCCAACTCGCTGGTGAATGCATTTATTCCAAAAACAGCAATGGATTTTATTTTTTTGGAATCTAAAGGGAGAATATTTTTTTGGTTTTTTAAGAGAACAATAGATTGGTGCGCAGTTTCTAACGAAAGGGTCTGATGTTTCGCACTGCCTATAACCGATGGAGAAATCGTTGTGTATGGATTTAAAGATGGATCATCAAACAAACCCAGTTTGAAGCGCGATCGCAATACGCGAAATGCAGAGGAAGTAATTTCACTTTCTGTTACCTTACCCATATCAAATGCTTTTGGTAAATAGTCTCGGAAGATGAAACATTCGTTGCAGTACCCACCACATTCTAAATCTAAGCCAGCTTTCATGGCCATGGCTGCGGCATCTTCATGCGTAGGTGCATAGTTGTGCGGAGTAACCAAAAAGCCTGGTGCGCCACAATCTGAAACAATGTATCCGTTAAAGCCCCACTCGTTTCGCAAAATATCGGTAAGCAGCATTTTGTTCGCGGTACAAGGAATTCCATTGATAGCGTTGTAGGCTGTCATAATAGACTGTGCTTTTCCTTCAGTAATCAACGCCTTAAAAGCGGGTAAGTAGTATGAGCGAAGCGCGCGCTCTGACATTACAGCTTTGCATTCAAACCGATTATGTTCTTCATTATTGGCAGCGAAATGTTTGGGTGTGGCTACTACCTTTATATAGCGAGCGTCATCGCCCTGCAATCCTGTTACAAAAGCCACTCCTATTTTAGAGGTAAGGTAGGGATCTTCCCCATACGTTTCTGGCGTACGTCCCCAACGCGGATCGCGCGCCATGTTTACCGTTGGCGACCAGAAAGCAAGAAGATCACTGAACTTTTGAAGTTGATTTTTTCCTTGCTCTAATTCATTCCATAGCGCTCGCGCCTCGTCTGAAATAGCAGTTGAAACATCATGAATTAAGATTGGATTCCACGTTGCAGCCATGCCGATAGCTTGTGGAAAAACCGTGAATTTGCCCGGACGAACTACACCATGCAAGGCTTCATTGCCATGATCGTATTTAGCAACTCCCAACCGGGGTATAGCAGGTGCAACTTCCGTTAACAAATCCATTTTTTCGGTTGCGCTCATCAACGATAGTAAATGATTTACCCGTTTGTCAATTTCCGCATCCGGATTTTCATATACATCCATCACACCATTTTTGTTGAAATCAATCCATGGTTTTTGTTGCGAAAAGCTACTTGATGCAATGCAAATGAATAGAATAGAAAGCCGCACGTTCATGTTAATTTTTTTGGTTGAGATCGAAGTTGTTTTTTTTGAATACTGCTCGAATAATTCTTTACTTTTCTTTCAATTCAATTTCAAACACAGTATCAATGATATCGGGCAAATTGTAATGTTGATATGTTGGTTTTTGTATATTGATAAACAGATTGTTGGTTGACGTATCACCCCACCATGTATTTTCCCAATACAGTTCTGATCGATCGCTGAGCAGCCTTGCTTTTACAATTTTATCCTGATAATTCTTTATGTTGATATGGCCAATGTTTGGATGTAAAATATGCGCATATAACATCTTTCCTTTTTGCGTAAATCTTCCCCAATCGGGCTTGGGTATTAGCGCAGGTTCACAGCCGTAAATACTTTCGCCATTGGCTTTCATCCACTGCCCTACCGCTTGAAGAATGTGAACCGATTCCACCGGGATATTCCCTTTGGCATCAGGCCCTATGTTGAGCAATAAATTACCACCCTTACTTACGCAATTCACTAACGTGTGAACAACCAATTCTGGGCTTTTCCATTGGTTATCGGTAGCGTGGTATCCCCAGTTGTTATTCAGCGTAAGGCAGGTTTCCCAAGGCACAATTTTTCCGGCTGCATCTTTCCGCGGTTCATCGGGCACACCCATTTCAGGAGTTTCAAAATCACCCAGGGCATTTGATTCGCCTATGCTGCCCGTGCCGTCTCCCATAAGTCGATTATTCAGAATTATACCCGGTTGTTTTTTCCTTACCATTTGTACCAGCTCCTTGGCTTTCCATTTCTCGCCCTTCATTTCACCATACGAAAAATCAAACCACATCACATCAATTTTTCCATAGTTGGTAACGAGTTCTTCTACCTGCCCGTGCATGTATTTTAAGTAGTTATCCCAATTGTGTTTTGTGTTTTTGAACGCAAGATTTTCGCGCATCGGGTGCATCATATCGCCAAAGTGAGGATAGTCCGGATGGTGCCAGTCGATAACGGAGTAGTATAAGCCAACTTTCAAACCCTCTGCACGAAAGGCCTCCAGAAATTCTCTCGTCATATCTCGACCCTTTACATAAGTGCTTACTTTGTATTCCGTAAGTTTGCTATCGTATAAACAAAATCCATCGTGATGCTTGGCGGTCATCACTGCATATTTCATACCGGCCTGCTTCGCGAGCTTCGCCCACTCTTTAGGGTTGTATTCCGTAGGATTAAATTCTTCAACATATTTTTGATATTGCTCGGTGGTGATGGCTTCTCGATTTTTCACCCATTCACCACGCGCAGGAATAGCGTATGCCCCGAAGTGAATAAACATGCCAAACTTTGCATCGCGCCACCAACTCAATTTTGCATCGTCAATTAATGAAGTTGTTTTGGTGTTTTGCGATTGGCCAAATGAAACAAGGGATACAATGAAGATGATGATTAGTAAACTCGTTTTTTTCATTTTTAAGAGTGCTTTTGTTTATTGCTCTATTATTTATTCTAAAGCCATGTAAACCATGGCTCTGAATTTTTTATTGATATCAGGATTTGCAAATGGATAGGCATTGCTGTAAATCAATAAATTCATATCTTCTTTTGGATCTATCGAGGCTTTTACTTGTTTAAAGTTTTTAATGGATTTTCAATGTGTCCATTTTCTATTAATGAAATAAAACCCAACAGTGCGCCCCAGTGATAATAATTGTCGCCCATCCTTCTGCCTTCCATCGGGTTAGTAACATTACCGGTAATACCATTGTAGTTTTCAAAAATCCATCCGTTTAATTCGCGATTTTTAGTAAACAAAGAATTCGATTTTGACACAAGCAGTTTTCGTGCTTCGGGTAACTCGTAATTGAGGAGCCCGAGATACACAAGAAAATTCATAGGAGCCCAGATGCGACCTCTCCAATAATTTTGATCTTGAAAAGCCTTGCTCTTGTAACTAATGGATGGCAGCATCCATTCACCGTTAAATTCCGCGGGATTCAATAGATGTTCTTTTACCATTCGTGAAGCTTGCTTATCAGTTGCTGCTTTCGCCAACAGGGGATAAAAGTTGGTGGGTGACAATTCTTCAGAAAATTCATTTGTGTCGGTGCGTTTGTTCATGAAAATGCCGACTTTATCATTCCATAATTTTTGAAGATTATTTTTATAGTAGGTTTCCCGCTTTTTTAATTCAGTATAAACGTCATGTTTGTTCAATACTTTTGCTATTTCGGCCAACGAGGCACAATCGAGAATATACAAACTCATCAAGCCTACATCGGCTTGCTCCGTCAAATGAGTTTGTTTGTTAAATGGCACGTTGTCATACATGGGTGAGTTATCTAATCCCGATTCGTAGGCGGCACCTTGCCAGGTATTTACAGACTGATCATCATTTGCGGCTGTTGTGTCAGGGCTGGAGCCCCAACATAAAAGGCCATTGTTGTCTCTGTTGGTTTTCCACCACCTATTCCATTTTAGTAAATCGTCAAACACATATTCCAGCAACCATTTTTCTTGATGCTTTCTGTATAGTTCCTTGAATACAAAACTTCCTACAGGAGGCTGAGAGCGATCGTAAGATCCTTTCTGATAGGAGCCCGCCCAGTTTGGCACAAAGCCACCCTTTGTAATTGCCTTTGTTATTTCAATGGCATTGGCATAAGCGAGATTTTTATTTTCTGCGCTCAGCATGTAAGCCGCAAAGTAAGTATCCCAGCAAAACAATACACTTTGCCCGCCAAAGTTATCGTTCCATAATCTGCTTACCGGTGTGATGATTCGGTTTCTGGAGGCATCATAAATGGTATTCCACGCCAGCACACTTTGCATTGCCTCATACGTATTTGCATTACTACCAAAGAATTTATATTTTTTTTCCAGAAGTAATTGTTGTTCAGCTATTACGTTTTTCACATCGGATAAGGTTTTGTTTTCGCCTGTATAAAAGGCAACCGCAGTGTTGAACTTGACTGCTATGTAGGGCGTGGTGGCTGCTACATATTCTTCTACAAACTCTCCAATGGAATGAACATCCATATTTTTTGATTCTGTTTTAATATTGATCACCTCGCCTTTCCGCGTTGTGATACCCGGTTTGTTCCATAGCGTGCCAGCTTCTAAAATCACGCTAGCCGCTTTACCTTTTAAATCCAGCGGTGTAATGAGTAGAACTAAATTTTGTTTCGAGTCGGTAGCCGTTTGTACTTTAAATTGCATCTCTTGCCAAACAATTGTCAATTCGCTATAACTGCCGTCATGGGCGCGTGGGCCTGGAGTAATTTTTTCTGAACGATCACCACGCGATGATATGAAGGCCTCGCGCAAGTAGTTATCTGATGGACCTGTGTTGCTGAATTTAATACCAATGTTAAGTGCTATTCCTTCAGGCAATAGTACATGGCTTAATACGCTTTTGTGATTGTATGTACCCCATCTTTGCTGCAAAGTTTTCTGAAGAGATAGGTACTGATTATGTAAATTATTTTGTGCTTTTGCCTGAGCAAAAAATATAAAGTATAGTATTGCTATAATGATTTTGACTTTGTTAATCATGCCAAAGGTATTTTATGAACTAGAAATTAATTTCAATCATTTGATGCCCCTTTATTTCATCAGCAACAAAATCGACCCTGCCATTCGTGTAATTAAATGAAATTGTTTTACCTGCTGGCACTGTTTGGATACTTCGTGGTTTACTTGCTGTTTTCACAGATACCTTTGTGTTGAAGATTGGTATTACATCTTCGATTACATCAAACTCTGTACCTCGTCTTTCGGGCACGTAGTGTAAAAGGTGTAACACATTTCGTTTTTTTGATGGTTGATTATTTAATGCCGTAATCATAGATGAAGGTCCACTATGTCTTACTAATTGTTCAGGGTTTAAAAGTTCAATGGCGTTCAACACCAACTTTTTGCACCAGAGTGGGGCATTTTGAGCATATTGGGTAAACACCGGGTGCATAAAATAAATCACACGGCCGGTTTTTACAATCCCTGGGTAGCCTATTTTACCCGATGAAGGTGTGTGTTTGTGCGATACGAAGTGATCCCATTCCCGATTGAAGTATGGAATATTTACTTGCGCCAATACTTCACTGTTCTGGTTTTCTTTTACCTGTAGTCCCTTCAAATACATTACTAATTCGGTCTCAGGCAATCCCTTGTTCACCTTTTTTCCGGGCACTATAAAATCAGGATTGTAAGGTGCCTCACCTATGTAGGATACACCCCACTCAGGAAGCGCAAAGGTTTTTCCTTCTGTGTCGAGTCCAGATTGGTATGAGGCTAATAGCGAACCGCCAGCAGAAAGATAGTTTCTGATTTTATTTTTCAACTCATCATTAAGCGGAATTGCATCAGGAAGTATCAGCACTTTGTATTTGCTGAAATCACTTTTACTATCTACAATATCAAATTGCTGAGATCCTTCCTGCAAAAGTTTAATGGCACCCAACATCATTTCGGGTGTGCGTTGCTGAATAAATTCTTCTGCACTGAGCACAGCAATATCAACAATGGCTTTGGCGCCTTCGCACCATGCTTCTTTTTCCGCCACCTGTTTGTAGGCGAAGCCGATTAAATCATAGGTGGCACTATCCAACTTGCCGCGCGGATGGAGTTGGTCGCCTATAGAGCACTTCGCATTCATGGCCAGCATCATACTGGTTTCAAACTCCAGCGCAGCGCGGTTTTTAAGCGAATGAAAATCTCCCCACGATGTATGGAACTTACCCGTCATACCCATTATATCCAGCCCTAGGTTCCGCGCAAAGCGTGAAGTGAGTGGAAAGTGTAAATAGCCCCAACCGCCACTGGGCAATGATTCTAATTCTAAATGCGTATTGGCAGCCATAGATTTACGAACCGCAGGTCCGATGTGTCCACCGTTGTAAAAAATGCCGCATTGCTTATCTAGCTTTCTTATGTATGCGGTCAAGTCTGTTTTATATTCATGCATTACCTGATGGTAATATTCCAATCGTACTTTTTCAATGGAAGGATCGAGGCCTTTTTTCAGCATACCCTCAATACATTCACGATTGGCATTGGGGCGCACGTGATGGATGTCTAGAAAAAGTCCATCAACAGGAACATTTTCAAATAGATCTGATAAATAACTCTTTAGAAAATCCCGATAGGGAGTATTGATGCAAAGATGATTGTAGAAACCGGGATGAAATACATTTGTATCCCCAAATGCTTCAGGGGCACCGTTTTCGTTTCGCATTAGCCATTCAGGATGTTGCTGTGCGGTAAAGTAATCCCACTGCACAGTCACATAAACAGGCACTCTTATATTTTGCTTGTGGCATGCTTCAATTTGTTCTTTCAACAGATTGCGTTTTAAAAACGGATGATGACGCTCTGGAAATTTTTTGGTGTCGTGATAGATATATCCGTGATGACACCGACCGAAACACGTCACAGAATTTACATATGATTTTTTTAACGTAGAGGCGAACTCTTCGGGATCAAACTGTGAAGCGATATCTTCAATAAGCCCGCTGGTGTGGTAATCGAGATGCACCTGACGGAAATTCAGCGCACTACCTGAAGAACCCTCCATCGATTGCAGAGGCGCTGCAAATAAAGAATTGAACATAGGCTCAGCAACTAATATTCCTGCAGCGGTAAGGCTTCCTGTTTTTAAAAAATCTCTTCGTGTGGCCATGGTTTTAAGTTATAATTTTTATTGCGACTCAAATACAGTGCATTTTTAAAAAGATTGAATAGAATATGCACCTTCCATTCATAATTCCCATTGAGTTTAATTTCGTTTGATGAAAGAAACAAAATAAAAAAGAGGATCAACTAACAATACATTATCTTCTTCATGTCATTTTTAATATTATCTGCAAACTATAAATACATTCTATGATTGAATCCTAAAAACTATACAACAGATTTAATATGCTTTCAAAGTATAGCTATTCCCTTTTACTGTTGAAAAAACAATCTCACCATTTTCCTTTCTTTCAATTTTCAATTCCATGCTGTTCAGGAATATTTTCACAGGATTTTTGGCCACCAAGTTACATACCCCACCATTGTTTGAAGTAATTTTCGCTTCCGTTAATTTATTTTCATTCCATTTCATTTCTATTTCAAATCCACCACGGGCACGCAGTCCAGTAATACTACCGGTTGACCAACGTGTTGGAAGGGCAGGCAATAGACTGATAAAATCGGTATGGCTCTGCAATAACATTTCAGCAATCACTGCGGTAGATCCAAACGTTCCATCCAGTTGCGCAGCTGAACCAAAAAAATTCGTATTCATTCCATATTTTAATTGGTACTGAAGATGTTTGTAAGCTTCTTGAGCTTCGCCAAGCCTTAGCCACATCATGCTAATCCACACACTTTGCCAGCCGCCAAAACTTTCGCCATTTAAATAGCTGCCATAGCTTTGGTATCGATTTTTTGCCTCCTCTGCCTCTGCATTCGGATTGCCCGCAAGCCGTCTCTCTAAGGTTTTGCGTGCCGCAGCAAAAAGGGTTGGTGTTTTAATATTTATTTGATTGGATGGAAACAAGGAATATAAATGAGAAATGTGACGATGCCCTATCTCAATCTCTTTATAGTCTTCCACCCACTCTTGTATTCCTCCTGTAGTAACACTGATTTTTATGGGCGCCAGGTTTGCCAGTGCTTTTTCCAACTCCATTTTAAAAGAAGCATCAAACGATTTTTTTGGAGTACTTAAATCAGCAATGGCACGCAGGCAATTACTAAATAACTCGTGGCATATCTGCATGTCCATAGTGGCTCCGTATGTAAATTGAAACTGAGTGCCATCCGCTTTTTCAAAAGCATTTTCTGGTGAGTGTGATGGATTTGTGACCAGTTTACCTGCATTAGGCAAACCCACAGGTATGGGTTTTAGAAAATCAAGATAAAACTGTGCGGCTCCTTTCATTGCAGGATAAGCACGATTTTTCAGAAACTCTTTGTCACCAGAAAAAAGGTAATGATCAAATGGATGATGTGCCAGCCACCCTCCGCCCATTGGCCATACACCAACCACACCATCCACTGGTGAGGTGCGCCAAAATACATCGGTGAGATGATGAACCACCCAGCCACGTGCATTGTACATAGTTTTGGCGGTATACTTGCCATGGTTTGATAATGAATCTATCAATGCAAATAAGGGCAAGGTGCATTCTTGCAAATTCACGGCCTCGGCAGCCATATAATTCATCTGTAGATTAATGTTGGTATGATAGTCCGAACTCCAGGGTGGGTTCATGCTTTGATTCCAAAGCCCTTGCAAGTTCGCTGCAAGATCTCCGGGACGCGAAGTAGCAATGAGCAAATATCTTCCATATTGAAAAAGCAATTCGGAGAGGTAGGTATCTTCCTGATCGGAATTCTTCATTCTCGCTATCCTTTCATTCGGCGGTAGTTCAAATGGATTTGAGTCTTCAGACAAATTTATTTTAACCCGATCATATAATGACTGATAGTCTTTTACATGATCATTAAGCAACCGACCGATTGACTGCTTACTTGTTTCCTTAATTACTTTTGCACACGTTCTTTCAGGATCATGTCCTCCATAACTTGTTGCCCCGGCAACATAGAGTACCACTTCAGTAGCTTTTGTTATGGTCATTAATCCATTCTCACCAACAGAAATTTTTCCTGTAGTTGTAGCGGCTTTTACGTGAGATGCAAATTTCATCCCCACGGGCTTTCCTGTTTTTTCCTCCAGGCAATTTATCCTTCCTGTCATTATGATAGAAGAGGGCTCCGCTACCGAAGAATAAGTAGTAGCGTCTTTCTGTCGCATTAGATTCACGCGTAAATCCAAGCCGTTAGGTTTATCGCACGATATTTTAATGATGATGCTATTGGTTGGGTGCGATGCGAATACTTCTCTGCGGTATTGAATTCCATTGACAGTAAACCGCGTTACGGCTATTGCAGAATCCAGACTCAACCATCGTCTGTAATTAGTATAGAGTGTGTCCTCTACGTTTAGCTGTTCAATAAATAGGTCGCCAAGAGATTGATATGGTTTTATATTTAGTGGCACGCCCATCATAGTCCGAGAGGCTAGTTGTTCGGCTTCATCATTTTTTCCTTCGAACATGAGCCGTTGCACATCTGGCAGGGCAGCAGCCGATAAGGGATTTGTGGCATCACGAGGGTAGCCATCCCATAGACTTTCTTCATTGAGTTGTATCCGTTCATTGAACACACCACCAAAAACCATCGCCCCCAGGCGTCCATTGCCAACAGGAAGTGCTTCAAACCATCCTTTTTTTTCAAAATGAAATGCATTCATAAACTCGTTTGCTTCATACGTAAACACGGCTGGCTGATAGGCCGGATCATTATACCATAGCAACATTGGTTTTTGTTGTGTAAAAGCTTGAGTAGCTACTGCATGCAATGCGAAAACGGTGTAACAAACTTTAATGATGGAATGATTGATCATGTATTAAGGGCGAAGTTTGTCGCGGATATAGATAGTCTTATTTGTGCAAATGATCGAAATACCTTTCTAATGTGAAATGGTTTTAATTCTATAAAATTGAACATTTGATTACTTCATAAAATGTAAAATATTAGCTATTTAATAAACAATATTACCCCCAATTAGGTATTATTGATAATAACTAAGCATATTTAATGCAATGAAGCCCGAGCTATTAAAAGTTAATATAGGACCCTTGAATAGTTTTAGCATTCGAAAGGATGTGGTATCCTATTTTTATAATCGATGGCATTATCATCCGGAAGTAGAACTCATACATATACAGAATGGTACCGGCACACAGTTTATAGGCGATAACATTGCGCGATTTCGGGATGGAGATGTTTTATTAATTGGTTCAAATCTGGCGCATTACTGGCGGTGCGATGATGTCTATTTTGAGAAAAATCCAAAGTTAAAATCCATTGCTGTAGTTGCTCACTTCCGAGAAGATTTTTTAGGGAGTAGTTTTTTTGATTTGCCTGAGAATAAACACCTGAATGATCTTTTACAAAGGGCGAGGTTGGGTCTGCGTATCGATGCAAAAACTGCACTTGGAGTAAAATTGATTTTGAATGAAATGCTTACGGTAGCTGGGTTGGATCGAATTTTACTTTTGTTAAAAGCTCTTCAATGTATTGCCGTATCAAAAAATGTGGAGGCTATGAGCAGTGAAGGATTTCGTCCGGTATTTGCAAAAGAGGAAACAGATCGCATTAATAAAATTTATGCTTTTTCGCTTGAAAACTTTAAAGGAGATATTTCGCTGGAACAAATTGCTTCTGTAGCCAGCATGAGCACCAACTCGTTTTGTAGATATTTTAAAAGCAGAACCCGAAAAACGTATTTGCAATTTTTGCATGAGTTACGGATAGGCTTTGCATGCAAGCTTCTTATCGAAGACAAACTTTCAATCTCTCAAATTTGCCATTCGAGTGGATTCAATAATTTAACAAACTTCCACCGCTACTTCAAAAATATTACCGGAAGAACACCTGTACAGTATAAAAAAGAGTTTACGTAAAAAAGCCACTAAACTCGGTCTATTCAAATTGTATTTAACTCTACATAATTATGAAATATTGTTTTTCCCTATTTTTTAACTTAACCGTATTTAGCTGTTTTGCTCAATACACTCCGAAATGGACGTTTGAAGTTGTAACACCATCGGTGAAAGCGGTGATAGATGTTTCTTCTAAAGGTGCTGAGGGAATTGAGTTTGGCTTTGAGGCGGGAAGAGCAGTAAAAGTTAATGGTGAGTACCATATTTTTATTTCGGAAATGCGTGGTAAACCTTTTTGGATAAATATGCAATTTGGGCATTGGAAAAGTACCGACCGCTTAAATTGGACTCGTGTTAGTACCATAGCAAAATCATTATACGAAACTAAAGATGAATATAAATCCGCAATATGGAATCCGTATCCTGTTTTTGATTCTTTAGATAATGTCTGGCGTATGTTTTATGGTGGTTATCCGTTGCCCGATAAAATTGATTCATTGGGATTTGGTGCTAATTTAAATGGTGTTATTTGGCAATCAGTATCTACCGTACTAGGCATTAATGGTATTGGAGGTCCTTATCGCGATGAGAAAATCATTTTAAAGCCAACGGATAAAGATGTGGGTAAGTGGGAAGGCACCTTGGGCAATTATACATTTACACCTTACAAAGTGGGTAATAAATGGTATGCCTTTTTTAATAGTGGCGATGTTTTTACTTCGCCCCGTACTTGGTTAGTTGGTTTGTGTTCGGCACCTAAACTATCGGGTCCATGGATACGTACTGGTTTAGTGCCAGGTAAAATTATCGAACCTGAAGGTTTGTTTCAGGAATTAGTAATTGTAACCCAATTGCCCGATGGCACCTATGCGGCTGTTTATGATGGCCACGGTTATTATGATGATATTGGAGTTACCTACTCAAAGGATGGAATCAATTGGACAAAAGGCGAAGGAATAGTAGTACAAAACTTAAAAGGCAAACACTGGGTAACGGGTGGTGTGCGCACTGCGCTTGGGTTAATTGACGAAGGTAATGGAATTTATACTATGTTTTTTACTGGCTACTACGGTGTGCCTAAAGACAGAGAAGATAAAGGATTTATACCTGGCGATAAAAGTGGTATTGGCTTTGTAACTTTACAATTAGTAAAACGAACAAGGCTTGGAAAATAAATATAATGATGTATTTATGCGCCCTTAACAATTGCTTATTAAACCGGGCTCTATTCTTATTGATGAACAGTAAGCTTTAACAAAGCTATTCAATTTTTAAATTGGATGCCCCATTGACGAAGACATTACGGTTTAAAAAAATCACAGCGAGTTAACGTATAAGACTAACTCTTTACTGAATAATTTCTGAATTTATAGCCAAAGAAAATAATCTGAGTAATTCCGGTTGATACTTTTAATTTCTGCTGGTGATTTCTTTGTTTGACCGAGGAATTTTGTACAAGGATTACAAAGCAAATAGCAGGATTATATAATAGTAAACTATAGAAACTAATCGTCAATTTTAATTCTTCACTTTTTAAATTTAATGCTAGCAATCTTAAAAAAGTGGCCGTCTTTTAGATACCATAATAGACCAAAAACTCCCGATCGAAAAAAATGAAAAAATCCTATTTTGCCATATCTCGTCTAGTAAGTGCGACTTTCGCTATTGTTTTCGCTTTTGAGTCCACCGCACAAGTAGAGAGAGCTCCTTTTATCCCTTCACAAACTGAACTCAATCGCCCTTTCGGACTGTATGATAAATTGTCGTTCGTTGATCCTCCAAAATCTTACCGTGCCGCGACCTGGTTTCATTTTATTGGTGGGAACGTCTCTAAAGAAGGGATTACGAAAGATCTTGAGGCTCTTGCAAAAGCCGGTTTTTCTGGAATTCATCTGTTTCATGGTCAGTTTGGTGGCCCATGGCCGGGCGTTGACCCCCAGATAACCTCTCTAAGTCCCCATTGGGATGATGCGGTTCGACATGCCGCTGAAGAATGCCAGCGTATAGGCATCACGTTTTTTATGAATAATACTCCTGGATGGGCAACTTCGGGCGGTCCTTGGATAGAACCTTCAAATGCAATGCGCAATCTAATCTGGAGCCGTACGGATTTGGTTGGGGGAAATATTTTCAATCAATTATTACCCATCCCTGAGCCCAGCACCGAAGAATGGCGTGATTATAAAGATATAACGGTGATTGCCTTTCCTACACCTTCTGGCGATTCAGAAAAACCTTTGGAGCCTGCATCTATAGAAAGCAATATAAAATATGATTTGAAGCCGTATTTTGTAGGACAGGCCAAAGAACCTCTTAGATTGCCTCCGGCAACGCCCGGCCAGCCCTACTGGATTGAGGTTACATTTCCAAAAGAGGTATTGTTACGCAGTGTCGAATTTCCCAGTATTCAGGGTTTTAACCATAGTCAGAGTTATGAACCGGGTGTACGTGTGAGCGTACAGGCGATACTTTCTGACGGAAATGTAAAGGATATTCTAAATGTAAACATGCCCCAGTCCAACTGGCAGGATGACCGTCCTATTACCCTGGCATGTTCTGAAATTCCGGGAGTAAATAAATATCGCATATTAATCGAAAATAAGTACCCCATGGCGCTCGCATCACTTCGCCTGTTTTCTGCTGCCAGAAAACACAACTGGGAGTCTGAGGCCGGGTGGACATTAAGAAGCATTTTACGTATAGGTCAGCATCCACAACAATCAGCAGAAGCGTTCATTAACCCTGACGAAATTCTGGATATATCATCTAAAATGAACAAGAATGGAACGCTAACTTGGAGTGCGCCAGCAGGTGATTGGACGATTATTAGATTTGGCCATGTTAACGCAGGGAAAAAAAATAGCCCAGCTCCCCCAGAAGGAACCGGATGGGAAGCAAATAAGTTGTCTAAGTCAGGTGCAGATGCACATTTCTCCGGCTATATCGGCCGCTTGTCCGAACAAGGTGGCCCTCTTTCGGGAGGGTTGTTGAACGGGATGTTAATCGACAGTTGGGAGTGCCATACTCAAAGCTGGACTCCGGATATGGAGGTAGAATTTGAGCGGGTCTCTAAGTACTCTCTGCAAAAGTGGTTGCCGGCTTTACTCGGTTACGTAATCAAAGATCATGAAACCACAGGTCGCTTTCTAACTGACTGGCGAAAAACACTTAGCGACCTTTACACCAATAATTTTTATGGACAGATGGCATCTCTAGCGCACCAAAACAAGCTAAATGTTACTTACGAGACAGCGGCAGGTGATGTTATTCCAGGCGATATATTGGAATATTTCAAATTTGCTGATGTTCCTATGTGCGAATTTTGGCAGCCCATGGGTGAAAATTTTGTTGGCTCATTCAACTTCAAACCGATTAAACCCACTGCGTCTGCTGCAAGAATGTACGGCAAGCCACGTGTCGCGGCAGAGGCATTTACCTCATTTGATTTAACATGGGATGAACACTTCGAAATGCTTCGTGAGGTTGCCAATGTCAATGCCGAGCAGGGTGTTAGTCACTTTGTATTTCATACGTATACCCATAACCCACAAAAACCGTTTACGCCTCCCGGCACATCTTTTGGCACAGGCATAGGCACTCCATTTTTAAGAGGGCAAACTTGGTGGAGATATATGCCCGATTTCATCAACTATCTATCGAGGTGTACTTATATGCTGGAGAGAGGAAAACCTGTGTCTGATGTGCTCTGGTATCTTGGCGATGAAATCAATCATAAGCCTGATCAAAACGCTGAGTTTCCGAAGGGATATAAATATGACTATTGTAACCCCGATGTACTGCTGAACCGCTTGAAAGTTGAAAATGGTATGTTGGTTACTCCTGAGGGAATCCGATACCGATTGTTGTGGCTGCCGGATGCGCCAAGAATGCTTCCTGAGACACTTGAAAAAATATATGCCTTAGTGCAAGAAGGCGCAACAATTGTGGGTTCCGCTCCTGATGGACTTGCCACACTTTCCGGAGGTGAGGCTGCCCAGATTAGATTTGACCAGATGGTTAAAAACATTTGGGGTGACAAGCTTACAAGCATAAGAAAAGTTGGCAAAGGATCTGTTATTGCGGGGATTACACTCGAAAACGCATTAACAATATTAAAGATAACACCTGACGTTATTGTAGGTGATGCATTATGGTCTCACAGGAAAACAGAAGGTGCAGACTGGTATTTTGTAAGTGCGCCTAAGGATAAAGGCTTCTCCGGTGAACTAAGTTTTCTGAACGATGGATATGTCGAGTTGTGGGATCCGACAACCGGTACTTCCAAGTCTATTCCAAGCCATAGAGAAGACGGGCGTACAATAATTAATCTGGACTTGGTTAAATCAAACTCATGCTTTGTAATTTTCGATCACACAAAAGCTTCAATACCTAACATGAATGAAGAGAAAATTGTTAGATCGATACCGATTTCGGGCGACTGGACAATAATCTTTCCTCCAGGTTGGGGAGTTTCGGATTCAATTCAAGTCAATGAACTGAAACCGTGGAAAGATCTTGATCATTCACCGGAAGGAAAAGCGTTTGCAGGAACGGCAGTATACAAAACCACATTTAGGATCAAAGAAAAAACCGCTCAGAATCAATTTGTACTTGATCTAGGGAATGTTGATATGGCAGCGGAGGTGATCCTTAACGGGATAAAGGTCGGTAACCTATTGGCGCCCCCTTATCGAATTAATCTGAATGATGTTATCAAAAAAGGGCAAAATATACTTGAGGTACACGTGACAAGTACTTGGTTTAATCGGCTTGTCTTTGATGCCGGACAACCTGAAGAGAAGCGAAAAACATGGGTAATAAACGGTCCAGACGCAGGCTCGCCTTTAAGAGTTTCAGGATTAATGGGTCCCGTTGCTGTACAAATTCTTAATGTGCCCAAGAACCTACGTATCCATTAAGGTATATTGTGTTTTAAAATATACTTGTAAAGAGTTTTGAGAATTTAAACATTCAGGTGGGGTATTAAATGTAAAAATATCTAGACTGTTTCACAACTTAAAGATCGTATCCTTATGGATTCGCCAATGTTAATTTAAATGATCTTGTCATTAACGCATAGTAACCACTACCCCCTTTTGTGTAGTCGCCAGCAAACATAACAGTGCCCTTTAGCCCCTCATTAATCCACCAGTTATTTGGAATTTGCGGTAAGTAACATTCATGATCCTGTCCACCGAATGGTTTTTCATTGTAAAATATTTTCCATGGTCCCCATGGCATTTCACTTTCATACAATTGTAATTCAGATTCTTTATCCCATGATTTCCATTGTTCAACGGTAGGATTTTCCACGTGGGGAGTCACATCGCTATAAATTCCTAGTATATATCTTCCCAATGCTTTATTGTATGAAATTGTAGGATGACCAACATGCCCTTTGTCTGTAAAAACAGGAAAACTATCATCTTCTTTTTTTGACCATAACGGTTGGGTTATATCACTTATATCTGCTAAAAATTGCCAAGCATTGCGATCTAAAATACTATCTCTGTGTACACGTGCCATAAACACATTATCGCCAGTCTCCCAACTTCCATCGTTTGACATACTGTAAACATATTCACCCAGCTCATTGGGCACGCCACTGTAACCGGGACCAAAATTTAAAAAAGTTAGACCAGCGTACTTTGGTCCTAAAAAACGAGGTGTTAACGCATTCGGTATATTCGTCCATGTCTTACCAAAATCTGACGAGTGTATAATTCCGGCAACTCCATAATTTTTAGAATAGCTGTCGGCCATATACATACTTTGTAGAAAATTCGTATCGCGTACATTCTTGTTATACATATACCGGTTGGTGCGTAATATTACAGAATCAAAATAGGGCTGAATTCCATGTATATTCCAATCATAGTCATAAATAGAAATAAACAAGTTTGAATCAATTGCGATAGCACCGTTAACATACCGCCTAAGTAGGGGGCTGGGCAACATCTTCCGAAAAGGTATATCGATAAAATCATTTACCGTTTCAACCCGATGGTTAGGTGGCGTGCCAGTAATTTTTAACAAATGAGCATAATTTTCTGGTCCACCAAAATTACTGCCGTCATCATCAACAACATACAGAGCATTATCAATTCCTATTGTCCACCAGTGCATGTCAGATCCAGTTCCTGGATATTTATAGGCCTCTGAAATCCATTCGAATTTAACAATCAATTCACTTTTTGGATAGGCAATATTACGATGATAGAGGTTAGAAGATTCTGTAGTGCAACATGTACATGCCATGAAAATAAGCAATGCACAAAAGGAAAATTTCACTGGAATGATTGTCATGATTGAAAGTTTAAATATTGAGCATTTCTTTGCGCCAGTTTTTCAGATATGAAAAAATTTTCTAAGAACCTGTTTTAAAATAGTGAGAGAGGGCATCGAACCATTTGGGAACTTTGAGTGGCCAAACGAAAAGCCCGAGGAACGATGCCGAAGCAAAATAAAGGAAAAGGGAGGTCTATCCCATATTGATATATTGTAGTTCAATTAGTTTGATGGTAAATTTCTGATTACAATTTATATTCTAAAAGTTCGCAAAAATCAGCTTATCAAAACATGTTTTAAAATACTTTTGAGTTTTTCAGCAGACCCTATTTGTCACCCTTTTGTTTACTGTTCAATTGGAATTTTTATTCCACAGGCTATGGTTATCTTTTATAATCATCGTTTTCCAGTCGCATTAGATGCAACGGATTTGCTTTCTTCAATTCATCTGGTAATAACTCATCCGGAAATCCCTGGTAACAAACGGGCCTGACAAACCGATAAATAGAAGTAGTGCCCACTGATGTACTTCTTGAATCAGTTGAGGCTGGAAAGGGTCCTCCATGCACCATGGCGTTGCAAACCTCTACTCCAGTAGGAAAACTGTTGAATACAATTCTTCCAACTTTGTGTTGCAATTTTTCAACCAGAGAACCGACCTCAGAAATTTCTTTCTCCGAAGCGTGAATTGTGGCAGTTAATTGGCCAGGCATTTTTTCTATAAAGGACTTTACTTCTTCCATATCATCGGCAATCACAGCAAGTGATGATGGCCCGAAGACTTCGTCAAAATAACTGTTTGTATCCAACACATGCTTGCAGGTTGTTTGGACGATACTGGGTGCTACTGCATTATAATTTATTTTCGATACAGCTTTTGCGCCAGTTAGTTTCAATTGATTTTTGATTCCATCGTGGTAGCCATCTGCAATTTTTTTTGTTAACATGGGATGGAGCGTAATCGCAGCAATGGCTTCACTTACATCCGATATGAACTTTTTGCTTTTCTCACTGTTCAGTAATACAAACAACCCCGGGTTTGTGCAGAATTGCCCTGAACCCTGTGCAATAGAGGCTGCAAAATTTTTGGCAAGCTGCTCGCCATTTTTTTCGATTGCGTTCGGTAAAAAGAATACAGGATTTACACTTCCCATTTCGGCATAGACGGGTATCGGTTCATTTCGTTTCACACATAAATCGTACAAGGCTTTACCTCCTTTAAAAGATCCGGTGAATGCAACGGCTTTAACCAATGGATGACTAACTAAATCAGAACCCACTTGATTTGAAAACCCATGCACCATGGAAAACACGCCTGCATGAATTCCCGTTTCCCTACCTGCTTTGACAATCGCTTCACCAATTAATTGACTAGTTGAAGGATGTGCGGGATGCGCTTTGAACACGACAGGACAGCCAGCAGCCAAAGCAGCTGCGGTATCGCCACCCGCTACTGAAAATGCCAAGGGAAAATTACTAGAACCAAAAATTGCAACCACCCCAAGAGGAATTTGCATTTGTCGTAAATCTGGTCTGGGCAGAGGTTGCCTTTCAGGTAGTGCTCCGTCTACGATAGCTCTTTTCCAGTTACCATTTTTTACTAGGTTGGCAAATAATTTTAATTGTGAAGTTGTTCTGCCTCGCTCGCCTGTTAACCTGGCTAAGGGCAGAGCAGTTTCGAGATGTGCCGTATCTAACAATTGGTCACCTAGCGCATCAATGTTATTTGCAATGGCTTCCAAAAATGAAGCTCGAATGGTTCCCGTTGTTTTGCTGAAACTTTCAAATGCTTCGCTTGCAACGTTAACCGCGGCTTCTACTTCCTCAACACTAGCTTCCGGAACAGAGGGATTTAGTGCCTCACCCGTTGCAGGATTGTATGCTGTAAAACATGATTCGATTTTGGATGATATAGTTCCAGCAATTAGTTGTCCGATTTTTAGTTCCATTAGGCTACGTAATTCTTAAGTGTACCAATATGATCGATAGTAATATTTATTTCATCATCTTTTTGTAATGTGAATTCATCAGGAGGAACTAGACATGTGCCGGTCATTAAAAAGGCTCCATTGGGGAATGAGCACTCCCTAAATAGAAATTCAACTAATTCACTGTGTGTCCTTTTCATTTGGCTAATCTCTACCCGATCTTCATAACTATTCTTCCCTCCTCGGTTAATGGTCATGGTTATAACAGTATTTGATGGAATTGAATTTTGAGAGAGACAAATACAGGGACCTAAACCTGCGGATCCATCATACGTTTTTGCTTGTGGTAGATACAGAGGATTTTCAGCTTCTATACTTCTTGAACTCATGTCATTCCCAATCGTGTATCCAACAATTTTTCCGTATTTGTTGAGGACGAGAGTTAATTCAGGTTCAGGCACATTCCATTTAGAATCTTTTCTGATGCGAACTTTTTCATTCGTACCGACACAACGATGTGGCGTGGCTTTAAAAAAAACTTCCGGCCGCTCTGCTACATAAACTTTATCATAGAAGTTACCTCCGCCTGCGTCTTTTGATTCTTCGATTCTGGCATCGCGGCTGCGGAGATATGTTACGCCTGCTGCCCACACCTCCTGGCTATCAATAGGTGCAAGGAGGTGAAAGGTCGTCAGTACATTCTCATTGCCTGTAGACTCTTTGCCTTTAAATTCTTTGGCAACAGTTTCATAAGGATCTTTTAAAGTCAGAAGACTATCAATGGTTATATCTTCTAAAGAATAAATTTGACCATTGGTTTCACCAATAAGTCCTTTGGTTGTTTTATAAATCCTTATCACGCTATTAAAGTTTGAGTTAAATTATTTTTATTTTTAGTTTATTACCCCGATATCCTGATCATGCTACTTTGATTGTGAATGAATCGCCAGTGCTCCTTCAAGGGCTAATGCTTGAGCAACAGAGATTTCATATACTTCAATATCTGGTTAAGCTTTCACTAGTTGCATCATATAGATTTCAGTATTGCTGAGCATCCATCCAAAAATTTGGATACACTAGTGGTTAGCACTGTTTCAAAGCATCTATTGTCAAAAACCCTCTAACTCTTATGTAAATAGCTTCTTATGGCAGACTTCTACCTTAAAAAAAATCAAAATACCTTTCTCTTGATTCCCTGATTGTTAAAGATATAGATTTCTGTTGCTCCCTTTGGAATCGTTAATGAACGTGATGATTGTGAAAGGTAGCCCGAACCAAAATAGAATTCCTGTTTTTGCTTTCTCCCATCTTCAAAAATAATTTCAGAATAAGCATCGTCTCTCTTTATTGAAAGCGCAGATTGCTTCTGAGAATCAGTATGCTTGAAAACCTTTAAGCTATCACTATTGGAGGTGACAATCCATATTTTTTTACTGTCACCCAGAGTTAAATCTGCGAACCCTTTAGCATCTGTGTCGACAAAAAAACCTGAAGTGTTAATGTGTACTGAACTGAAGTTTCCCTTTCCATCGCCTTGCAAACTTACTCCAATGCCGGCATCATAAAATCCTGAGGCTGTTTCGCTGGAATACGAATTCCCAACGGCCATCACGTCTAAGTTTCCATCTCGGTTAAAATCAGTTACAACCATACCATACACAGGCGCAGTCTGAGCTTCAATAGGCAATGGTTTAACATTAAAATTTCCATTCCCTACGTTCTCAATGTAAGCTGACCTGAAGTAGACCGCTTTATACACTAATGCACTGTTTAATTTTTGAGGTGGTAAAAAATCTTTTATAGCAGCCTTTCCATAAACAGAATAGCGTGTTAGTGACCTACGTAAAAACACCATTTGGTCAACCATGGTTTCGCGATAATGTGTTGGGTATTCAACACCTTCAATATAACGAGTTATCACAGGATCATACGATCCGTTGTCATCGTAATCATTTGCATAAATACTTACAGGAGCCTTTTCAGTAGCCTGAAATATTGAGTTGAGCCCCAGATTACCTGCTATGTAATCCGTATCTCCATCGTTGTCAAAATCACTACCTACTATGCTATTCCACCAACCAACTGTATTTGCTAAGGTTTGACTTGATTTATGTTCAAATTTCTTTCCCGCCTTATTCTTGAAAATCGTGATTGGCATCCATTCCCCCACTATGACTAAATCGGAAAATCCATCATTATCTACGTCTGACCACAAAACGGAAGTCACCATTCCGGCCAATTGCAACGATGGAGCAATTGCTTCTGAAACATCACTGAAATTTCCCTTACCGTCATTTCGAAGCAAATAACTCTGTGGTGCAGTCGGATACTTTAGAGGAACAATTCTCCCCCCTACAAAAAGATCAAGATCGCCATCTTTATCAAAGTCATTGGCAACAACACAACTACCACTGCTATTTATTTTTGGAAGAGCTAAAGTATCCAGTATAAAATTGCCATTTCCTGAATTCCGATAAAGCCGATCTTGATAGTTATCTATTGATTTGCCGAACTCCGAACTTCCGCTTGCGCAATACAAATCCAAATCGCCATCATGATCGCAATCAAAAAGAAGGAGTCCCATGTCTTCCATTTTCTTGTTAGGAAGTACCGCGTTTTCGAATTTCCCATCCGACTTTTGAAAATAAATGACAGCGTTTTTACCTGCCGGACCTCCAACGATAAAATCTTCAAGCCCATCGTTATTCATGTCTCCTACTGCTACGCCAGGACCCAATTTAGAGTGCATATGGGGTAGAAGTGCCTGACCTCCTTTAAAATCAATAAACATTGACTCTTCTTGTTTATGAAATATATTGTGCCGAGCATGAACTTCTTCAAAAATTGTAATTACTTCTTTTGCTTTTTTATTATCTGCGTTCGTGGCGCTATTTTCATTAATTGTAATGGTTTGATTGACGAGTATATTTTTCACTGTCTGTCTTTTTCCTTTTGGCCATAAAATCAAAAGTGAATCAATCACTGTTGTTTTTTCTAATCCAAAATGAATGATTGGTTCCATTGTTGATTTATATCCGCGATGCAACTGATGTTCGGCATATTGTAGCTTACCATTTGAATATATCCAAACTTTTGCTCCAACTCCGTGCCTATTGCCATCGGAGACTTGTAGATTTATACGTAAATAGTTGGCGTCTTTGGTATTAGCAGATCGTAGCTCATTACGGTAGATCAGTGCCTCGTCATTGATGTTGTTCATGACTAAGTCTAGGTCACCGTCATTATCCAGATCGGAATAGGCTGCTCCGTTTGTGTAGGAGGGTATCGAGAGCCCCCAATCAAGTGCCTTATTCGTAAAGGTAAGGTCTTTGTTATTCTTAAAAATGAAATTAGGCTTTTTGACACCGATCAGTTTTTCGGTTGCATCGATGGTTTTTTTAAGACGAACCTCATCCGTGCCGAACATGGAAGAACCTGTGCTGTAAGCTGTAAAGTCTAAGTCTGTAACATCTTTGCGGTAGCCATTAGTGATTAATAAATCACGAAACCCATCGTTATCAAAATCTGCAAATAACGCGCTCCAGCTCCAATCGGTGCAATAGATTCCCGATAGATAACCAATATCGCTAAACGTTTCATTGCCATTATTTAATTGTAACACATTGCGAACATATTGATCTTGATAGCCACGTTGCCGATTCAACCAAAAACGATCGTACGCAATGTTGCTGAACATTGTTTTTTGTCGGAGATTATCATTGGGCATCATATCCACACCTATAATTTCATTGAGACCATCATTATTAATATCGGCTGCATCTACTCCCATCCCATTATATTCCTGGTGTTTGAGGTATTTGGCAATTTGATTTGAGAACGCGCCATTTTGATTGTTGATATACAGATGATCATTTGAAAGAAAATCGTTGGTTACATAAATATCCGGATACCCGTCTTGATTAAAGTCATTCACAATAATACCCAAGCCCCAACCTTCTATTAATATGTTTGCTTCTTTTGAAACATCCTTGAATTGGGGCAGCCCGGTAGAGTCATTACCTTCATTTCGGTAGAGTTTATCTACACTTTTACCATTACCATCAGTGTGCTGTCCGTACGGCATATTTCTGTTAAATCCTTCAAGTGCATTAGTTACTAAGTACATATCAAGATCTCCATCTAAATCATAATCCAGAAGAGCAGCTTGTGTAGAGTAGCTTGAGTCGGCCAAACCTAAACGACTGGCAGATTCCTCAAAAACCGGTACACCCTGTTTATCAATACCTTTATTCAAAAACAACAAATTAGGCGATGATTTCTTTTTATCAGGATGGATAGTAGATACATAAATATCTTCTAGGCCGTCTTGATTAATATCAATAATGGCAACCCCTGTACACCACTGTTCAGTTGTTACCTGAGCTGCTTCTGTGATGTCTTCAAACTTAAAATCACCTTTATTGAGGTAAAGCTTAGAGGAGACCATATTGCCTGCAAAAAAAATATCCTGCTGACCATCGTTATTAAAATCGGCTATACCAACACCAGCTCCATTGTAGATATATTCAAAACGCAAAACATTCAACGAGTCGGTTTCAGTTATTTTATTATTGAAGTCTACCCCTGTTCGATTTGAACTAAGTAGTTCAAATCGCATTGTGTTTTCAGATTTTTGACAAGCTTGAAAACCGAATGCGCAGAAGAGTAGAAAATAGAGTAGTACGTTTTGACTAAAAAACATCTTAGCTGATTTACTTTTATCTACTGGCATATGGTAAAATGAAATATTTTTAAAACTTAGGTCTGCTCTTATCTATTCTTGATTACACGATACTCATCTCGCTAATTGAAATACTTGAAGGGCACCTTCATTAACTGCAGAAATAATCGCATCCCCATTTTTTAATTTTATACGAAGCATGCTTCTGGCATCGCCATGAATTGAAATACCGCTTTTTGATTCTGTTAATGCCGTAAAATGGCCTTTGCCATTTCCTTTGAGTACAAGACCATTGGATGCATCTTGTCGACCTGTTACAAAATCCGGACTATTCGAATTACCTGACATTAGAATATCTAAGTTTCCATCCACATCAAAGTCATTTACAACAATAGCACGAATAGGAGAAAACTGAGCTTGAATAGGGAGTGAGTGAAATGCAAAAATATCTGCACCTTGATTCTCAATATACACAGAGTTCAAGGTAGAGGCACGAAGGATCAGTGCCCCTTTTAAATCTTCGGATGAGAATATTTCATTAAAATCAGATTCAGCAAATTTTGTATAAGATTCAAACTTCTTTTTGAAAGAGGGCATTACAGAAGTAATTTGATCACGGTTTGCTATTGAATACTCCTTCCCATTTAAATAGTAGGATAGGATGGGTTCAACAGAACCGTTGTTGTCAAAATCTTTAGCATACACGGATAGCGGATATTTTTCAGATACATTGTAGTAATTGTTAAGTCCCCAATTGCCTGCTATATAATCCATATCTCCATCGTTGTCAAAGTCGCCTTCAGCAATACTTTGCCACCAACCTGTCGACTTATTGATCTCCTTATTGCCTTCTACTAATTTTAACACTCCTTTTTTATTCTTAAAGAAAGTAACAGGCATCCATTCTCCGGTAACGATCAGATCCAGCCATCCATCACTATCAAAATCAGTCCATAAAGCAGACGTAACCATTCCTATTTTTTTTAATTCAGGGCAGATTGATTGTGTGCCATCTTCAAAATATCCATGTCCAGTATTTTTTAATAAAAAGGATTGTGGGGCAAAAGGATAACGTGTAGGAATGACTCGTCCACCCACAAATAAATCAACATCACCATCCCTATCATAATCATGAGCAGCTACACATGATCCGCTGGCGTATTCTACTGGAATAGCTTCTTGAGTCATTTCAAAATTTCCTTTGCCATCGTTTAAATAGAGACGATCTTGATAGGGAGCTGTTAAAGGGTTATAAACATTTCCACCACTAACAATATAAAGATCCATGTCTTTATCTCCATCGGCATCAAAAAAAACACCACCCATATCTTCATAGCCGGGATCCGGCATATCGTTGATTATAAAATCACCATTTTTTTGTTGCTTAAATAATTTTCCAGGCAATTTTGCGGAACCTCCAATCCAAAAGTCAGCCATACCGTTACCATCCACATCCGCAGTGGCCATGTAAGGTCCATTTTTTGAAAACCGATTTGGTAGCAATGGCTCATGATTGAAGTCCTCAAAACCATTTTGATGTTGAACAAAGTCTATTCGCGATTGATCAGTGATTTTATTGAATAACATTGATTTTCGGTCGGGAATAGATGCTGAAGTTACTTCAGTTTCAGCTTTTGAATTCGCATAATTCAAGATTATAAGTTGATTGGAACTTACATTTGATAATGTCTGCTTCTTGCCATCTAACCAAACTACTTCTAAGGTATCAACTATATTATCTTGCCCCAAGCCAAAATGTTCTATAGGATCTTGTGTCGATTGAAAACCTCTTGATGTATTATGTTCTATAAATTGTTTTCGACCATTACAATTGATGCTAATTTTTGCGCCAATAGCATAAGAACCGTTTAGCTTGACACGCAAATAATTATTCTTATAGATTTGCTGGCTTTGGTTCTCATAAACAAATGCAGCCTCATTTATATTATTTGTTACTAAATCTAAGTCACCATCATTATCTAGATCGACATAGACAGAACCAGTTGAAATTGATTTCGCAGATAATCCCCATTCCGTTGTTTTATCAGAAAATGTCAGGTCTTTATTATTTTTAAATATGAAGTCAGACTTATCCACAGGCTTTAACTTGTCTATTTGTTCTAACATTAAAGTCTTCATTTTTTTAAAGTCTCTTTTGTCAGTAAGAATTTGTTGATCGCGATAGGTAATGAAGTCATTGTTCGTAATGTCTTGAGGTATTCCGTTGGATATAAATAAATCTTTCCATCCATCATTATCAAAATCAGCAAAAAGTGTAGACCATGACCAATCCGTTCTACTAACACCCGCCAGTTGTCCTATTTCCGAAAACGAGTAGTGTCCATTGGCATCAGGGCCATTGTTTACCTGAAGCATATTTCTTGAATATTGAGGCATGTATCCCAGATCTAATGTCAAATTAAATCGGTCATTACTCATAGCAATATTCATCAGCTTTTGCCGGCTGTTATCATCTGGTAACATATCGGCAGAAATAATGTCTGGATAAGAATCGTTATTAAAATCTGCAATATCACAACCCATTGAAAAACGGGAAGTGTGTTTTATGTATTCCTTAATACGCTCTGTGAACGTGCCATTTCTATTATTAAGATATAAAACATCATCAAACACAAAATCATTAGTAACATAGATATCGATCCACCCATCTTGATTGATATCACTTAGCGCCACGCTTAAACTATATCCATCTTCTAAAATACCAGTCTGCTTGCTTACATTGCTGAAACTTCCATTATCATTTCGATACAAGATATTGGCGCTGCTCGATGCTCCATCGGTTCTCTTCTTTTTGGGATAATTTGGGTTCGTTAGATCCTGAAAATGATTTACAAGAAACAAATCCAAATCTCCATCTCTATCATAATCTAAAAATGCAGATTGACTAGTGTAGGAGGTATCGGCTAAGCCCATCAATGCTGCTTCATCTTTAAACATGGGTATTCCATTTGCACCAATACCCTTATTGATAAAAAATTGATGTGTTCTTCGCAATGGATCTTTGTAGCCCGCATATGACACAAACATGTCCTGCAATCCATCGTTGTTTATATCTGCTACTGATACTCCTGTGGCCCAATTTTTTGTTGACACATTAGCCTGATCCGTAATGTCCTCAAAAAGAAAATTTCCTTTATTGAGATACAATTTACTCGACACTTGATTTCCTGTAAAGTATAAGTCTGTAAGCCCATCATTATTGAAGTCAGCCGCTGCAACTCCACCGCCATTGTAAAAATAGTTGTAGTCAAGAATATTGTGATCAAATGTAGGTTTCAGATTATTACTGAAACGAATTTTGGTTTTGGATGATGGGATTAATTCAAAGAGGGTATAACTCTTCTTTTCTTGACATGAAAAAAACATAAAAATACCAACAGTAGAAATAAACAAAAATGAGTTTCGTATAAACAAATTATGGTAATTCAGTTCTTTCGTGGGCGAGATAAGCATTACGCTTTATGTTTAGAGTTGTTAGGTTAAACTGGCGAATACTGTCTTTCAATTTAACATAGATATGAATAAATACTGCAAGTTAATTTCAAAACAATATAATCTCCTAAAAAAAAGAAATTGATGCGAATGTTGTGAAGCCTATTGTTTATAATAATTGTCAGTATTAATCGTATAAAAAAGGCACAGAATGAATCTGTGCCTCTGATAAAAAATGCAATAAAAATTAACCACTTAATACCCGTTCGAACAAATATTCGGATTTATATCTCGTTCTCGTTGCGGTATTGGAAATTTCCTCCATTGTGGAAGCATCACAATGCCGTAATTATCTAGCAAAAACTTTTCTGCAGTATTAGTTCTAGTGTAGTGGAACCATAGGTTAGGCTCCAATAATAACTCATGCCTGCGCTCATTCATTAAATCAGCCATAAAAACAACGGGATCTGCAGAAGCCGGTTTGTCCGCCAATCCTGCTCGATCTCTCACCAAACTCAAATTAGCGTAAGCACTGGCTGAATTACCTTGTTTAAACAAAATCTCAGCGTAGTTTAAAAGAATTTCAGCAAAGCGCATTTGAGGAAGGTTTTGAGGAGACAAGGCTCCACCGTCATCGCCTAACCAATATTTTGTAGAGAACCCTGAAAGCAATTGTTTATTTGAAGCCCACACAGGGTCACCATCAGTTAACGCAATAGGTGATAGTTCCGGTGCATACGCTTCTCCATGAAGAATATTGAGTTGAATACGTCTTTCGTCAGTATCCTCAAAAGAATTTACAGCAACCGAGTTAAGAATAATCTCTCCCCAACCACCCCATGATGAATAGGGTCTTCCAATATCTCTTGCGCCCGTTAATCCAGCTAATAAATGGCCTGTATTTGGTGTGGCTCCCCATTGAAAATTCGCATCTGCCTTTTCTCTATATTGAACTTCAAAAATATTCTCTTTATTATAATCAACATCTGTCTTTTTTAGCGAAAAAGCAGTGCGTACACTTGGGGCAAGTGCGTATGCAGGTTTGGTAAGTGCGAGAAGATTCGTTGTAGCGGCAGCCGCTTCGGTCCAATTCTCTAAATACATATTAGCGTTAGCAAGATATGCTAGCGCAGCTCCTTTTGTAACTCTTCCCTTATCCGCAGCGCTCCAATCATTTGCTTCTGGTAATAATGTTGAAGCATCCGTTAAATCGGTTACAACTTGTGCCCATACTTCACTTTCTGGAGTACATGAAAGAGAATTTTGATCTGGGTTATAGACTGATAATACTAGTGGTAAATCACCGTATGCCCGCGCTAAGTTGAAATAAGCAAAGCCACGTAGAAATTTAGCTTGACCCTCAATTCTTGATTTTTCGACATCTGTTAAAATACCTTCAGGAGCAACAGCAAGTTTATCCAAAACAATATTTGCACTCGCAACAATTTTATAAAGCTCTGTCCAGTATCCTTGAAAAGCATCATTTCCGGCTGACATGTAACTGCCTATGGGCTTTGGAGCCTGGGCTACGTCAATTGCATCCTGAGAAATATAGCCAGGCACTTTTATCCATGCTTCACCTGCGGCATTACCCCCTTGTAAACTAGTGTAAATACCAATAACACCAGCATCGAAGTCTGCTTTAGATTTAAATGCGCTAGCATCTGTTATACTTCCATCTGTTAGACTAGAATCAAGAAAACTATCGCTGCATGACCATAAAAAGATCATCAATAGTAGACAACTAAACGTTGGCCTTTTTAAATTTTTCATATCAATATTTTTAAAGTTAATGTAAAACATTTTAGGTATCTAAAAGTTTTTCGTTCAATAATTAGAATTTAAGATTAAGACCTACTGTATACATTTTAGCCTTTGGAAACCTTCCGTAATCAACACCCGCTGTTTGAACGCGTGTGCCAATCGTTGCACTCCCAACTTCAGGGTCATATCCACTATAATCGCTAATAGTAATTAGGTTTTGACCCGTCACATATAGTCTAGCGAATGAGATTCCCACTTTATTTAGAAGAGCAGAAGGGAAAGCATACCCTAATTGAATATTTCTAATTCTAAAAAACGCACCGTTCTCAATATAATGGTCTGAAAAGAACCGGTTTGAAGTGGGCGCGTCATATGAGTTTCTTGGAAAGGTATTACTACTACCTTCACCATCCCAGCTGTTTAACAAGTCCGTTGATCCATTTACAATACCGGTTGAGTTATGAAATCGCATGTGCTCTAAAACTCCCTTAGTCATATTAGCAATCTGCACATCACCCTGTCCATTGCCGAATATACTAACGTCAAAAGATTTATATTGGGCACCTATGTTAATACCATAAACATATCCTGGTAATCCGTTACCCAAGAATGTTTTATCTTGGTCTGTTACAACACCATCCCCATTTAAATCTTTAAAACGTCTGTCTCCAACTTTTGCGCCAAATCCAAGCATGCCACTAGTTGCAAGCTCGTCTGCGTTTTGAATTATACCATCCGTTTCATAACCCCAGAAATTACCAATTCTCTCGCCCACGTATGTTCTGGTTTGGGCATTTCCGTCATTATAGGCTGAACCTATCATGGAAATGCTCTGTGAAAGAAAACCGGAAGTATTGCCTGGAACTAAACCAGTTACTTCGTTATTTACAGTCGAGAAGTTTGCATTAATATTCAAGTTCACTTCTCCTATCTTTTGATTGAAACCAGCGGTAATTTCAATTCCGCTATTCTCCATAGTAAATGCATTTTGCGTAATCTGACCATTAAAAGGTGCAGCATACAAGGAGATGGGCACGGTTCCTAAAAGATCTTTCAGCTCCTTTTTATAATAGTCTATTGATAGTGTAAACTTGTTCTCTAGAAAGGCCGCGTCTAATCCAATATTCGCTTCCACATTAGTCTCCCACTTAATATCAGGATTTCCTAAAATAGATGGACGTAATCCTGGAACGAGAGTCGGAGGAGAACCAAATGAATAACCAAAATTGCCACCGTCATTTCCATAGGTAGACAAATACTGAAAGTCGGGTATGTTTTGATTACCTACAGAGCCATAACTTCCTCTCAACTTAAGATCATCTACAAAGGATAAGGATCTCATAAATGATTCTTCGGAAATTCTCCAGCCAGCGGAAACAGAACCGAAAGTACCATATCTGTTGGCAGGTGCAAACTTCGAACTCCCATCTCTCCGAACAGTTGCCGATAAAAGATATTTACTGTTATAGTCGTAAGAGGCTCTTCCAAAATAAGAGGATAAAGCAAAATCTGGATAGGGAGCACCACCTGCCTGCCTACTTGCCAAAGCAGTAGCACTGATAGATGGTTGATTTTCTGGCTGGTCGAGTCCACTAACATTAACACCTCTCCCGGTTCCTTTCAATGCATCATTTCCAATCAGAAAGGTGAAGTTATGAAGATTAATATTCTTGGTGTAGGTAAGGGTATTAACCCAATTCCATTGTACACCATTGCTCCAGCCTTCGTTTACAGAAGAACGAGATGTAGGATCGACTGCAGCAGGAAGTTTATAGTCAGCACCATATTTACTAAATCCATAACTAAGATTATAGCCGATTGTAGTCTTGAAAGTTAAGCCTTTAATGAGATCTGCTTCAAGAAAAGCGTTTGTTAAGAGTTGCGTACTTGTGCTATTATTATTCCAATATTGATTCGTGAACACCGGGTTATCTAAAGTGTAGTAATTACCGTTCCGATCTGATCGTGGTAATGCCCAACCTCTGAAACCATACAGGTGATCGTTAATATTTCCATCTACATCAGAGCGTACAGGGTCAGTGGGTCTGGCACGCATTGCGTTAAGCAAAACACCCCAAAACTCTTCTTGAGTTCGTGCATTATTTTTCTTATCCTGACTGTAATTTAAATTAATGCCTGCTCTGACTTTCTTTGAAATCTCAAAATCAAGATTGACGCGGGCAGTATATCGTTCAAAATCAGAACGATTGATAATACCTTCTTGCTTGATATATCCGAATGAAGTAAAAGCACGCATCTTTTCACTCCCACCGCTAACGGAAACGTTATAATTATGAATTGGTGCAGATCGAAAGATTTCATCCTGCCAATCGGTATTCAACACAGTTGAAGGATCACTCCATTCAGGATTTGCAATTTGACCACCATTGACTAAATTTTCATTGGCAAGCTTTGCGAATTGTGCTCCATTAAGAAGTGGAATTTTCTTACTCACTTGTTGTATTCCTGTATAGGCATCAAACGAAACATCTATTTTTCCTGCCTTACCTCGTTTAGTAGTCACTAATATAACACCAGCAGATGCACGCGATCCATATATAGATGTAGCTGCCGCGTCTTTTAATACATCAATAGTTTGAATATCATTTGGGTTAATGGCATTTAAACTTACCGACATTGGTATCCCATCAACAACAATTAAAGGATTACTTCCACTGGTTATAGAGGCTATTCCTCTTACACGCAAAGATATTTCGCCACCTGGCTCTGCAGAATCTTCAGTAACTCGTAGACCTGCGACACGTCCAGTCAATGCCTGATCGAGACTCAATACCGCTATTTGGGAAATCTCTTTAGTCGATATTTTCCCCATGGCACTTGTTATATTTCTTGCACTTTGTGTACCGTACCCAACTACCACTACTTCATCAAGTGATTTAAGATCTGACACCATTGTAACATCAAGGCGAGTGATTCCATTTGTCTGAACTTCTTGAGTTACGAATCCAATAAAACTAAATGCCAGTGTAGCATTGCCATTTTTCAAGTTGATAGTGAATTTACCTTCAGAATCTGTTGTCGATCCATTGGTCGTGCCCTTTTCAAGAACATTTACTCCTGGTAAAGTCATCCCAGAGTCGTCTTTAACAGTACCCGATACAGTTTGAGCATAGGTAATTGAGGCTCCAAAGCCAATTGTGGCTACAAGAAAAAATATTTGCAACAGCAAAATCCTCCTCTTTGTTTTTCGTACTCCATGAATTAGTAATTGTTTTTTCATAAAAAGTATTTAGTGAATTGTTATAAAAAATAGAAAATGATGACAAAGTGAATTGCTTTCATAATAGATTTTTGTTTTCGTGTTAAACAAAATTTTGTATGGGCTTTGTGTTTGTTACTGAATATTGGGTTGCATGAAGTGGGCAAAAACAATATCCAATTGTTTTAATTCTCAAGTAAACCAAATAATTAAATGGTTTAAAAACTAATAGCGCAATCGAGTGTAAAAGTCGAAAAGATGTTTTTGACCTTCATTCGCATAAAACAAAATTAAACATGTTAAAATCCGTGATAAAAAAGATAATTTCTATAATCTAAAACCGAACACAGTTTAACCTTAAAGTGAACTATGTTTTTTGTTTATAAATTCGTTTAATGGTTTCATAAGAATGAAAATTCAGTATGAATTCTGTCGATACCTTACGAAGGAAACTTTTTTATATTTGAAAAAGCTGGAGTAAGGAAAAGCTTAAAATTTAAACTTTCAATCATGACAATCATTCCGGTAAAATTTTCATTTTGTGCATTGCTTATTTTTCTGGCATGTACATGTTGCACGAACGAATCAACTAATCTTTATCATCGCAATATTGCTTATCCAAAAAGTGAATTGATTGTTAAATTCGAATGAATTTCAGAGGCCTATAAATATCCAGGAACTGGATCTGACATGCACTGGTGGACAATAGGAATTGATAGTGCTCTGTATTTTGTTGATGATGACGGCAGTAATTTTGGTGGACCAGAAAATTATGCTCATTTGTTAAAAATTACCGGAACGACACCTAACCATAGGGTTAAAACGATAAATGATTTTAAATAAATGAAGAAGATATTTATATGTGAAAAAGGGTTAACCAATACTGGAATTGATTTCCTTTCATAAAAGTCACCCAATGTAGTAAGTGATCAGGCAGGTGCTTTTTTCTTAAAGTTCCCATGAATTCAATTATCTATAAAGGCTAAGGGCTAAAATAGCTAAATTCTTTAACTCGGCTATAAAGCCTGGTTCGACATTCGAACTGTCGGGGCTAATTGAGTGGCATTTTTTATTTCGCATCAAAAAACTTTAAACAATGTCATCAACTTTTACTCTGGATCGTCTATACTTTTATGATATTTATTCCTCAACGAAAGTCTTTTTGAATTTCCGCACATGTTCATTGTTCTTAAACGCAATAGTGTAATCCTGAATTTGGGTTAATGGCTTGCTGGAACTGTCATTATGAATAATGACATGGCATTCCTCGCAAAATTTTTCAGGAAATAAACGGGATAGTTTGGTGAGCTCCCCTGCTTCTTGAAATGTTCCATTCGACTTTTTTCCAGTGCTTTTTATCAACACAACTCTTCCTTTTAAAGGTGACGTTGCTTCGTGCCCTAGCCTGTAAGACGAAGCACCAATATATGTATGCTTCTCTCCAACAACATATATAAACCTGGTCACACCCGAAGCGTGAATGTCTAATAGCTTTTGGTAAATGATCTGATCTCTCCAGATAAATTTTCGATCATTGTAGTTGTAATTATATTGCGACAAAAGATCCTGAAGCATTATTCTCACGAATGGTAAGTCGGTTTCGAAGAATGACATATAGTGATTTGGTCGATCATTAATATCCTTGAGAGTTTGATTTGCAGCAGTTTCGCATCTACCCTTATCGTAATAATACTTTACATTTAAGGCATCGAATTGATTACGATGCTCGGAACGTTCTTTGAACACGTCACGAAATGTTTTCAAACCCGACATTGAGGCATCTATGTCTTTTTGTTGCATAAGCATATTTAATGCAAGCACAACCGATTCCTGTTTGATCTCGATGTCCGCGCTGACAACTTTTATTTTTTTATCTGCGCTGAGTTGCTCATTCCATTTTGCCAACTCTAGCCAAAGTTCACTATGTTCAATTCCCCAGTAGAAGGCGTGACGAGCAATGCCCCTTAGTAACAGTGTGTCTTGGGTATCCAGAAATCTATTGATAAGCCAAGCGGTACTTGCTCCGGCCTCAATCACAAGCGCTCGCGTATTGTTTACTTCATGGAGATGTTGAAGCAACTTGAGAGTTGTTCGTGGCATATCGATCCTGTTGTGAGCATTCTCGCTGACAATAACAACATCCTTCGACTCAATATCCAAAATCTCGAATCCTTTGCCAGGTTGATGGTACTCAACATTCAGGTTTGCGATCGGTCCGGTTTGCTGCCCACACGTAACGCTGAAATTCATCAAAATGATGAAGAATAGCATATACTCATTTAGGGTACGCATATGGTAAATATTACTTGGATGACCAGGTGAAGTTAATCAAAACTCAAAACGAATGGAGTGCTTTGCGTATTGCATTCACACCAGGAGACGGTAAAATCATTGAGTTTTGTGAAATCCGACATTCAGCGCAGGCCAGTTTGAATTTCTCGACAATGCCCCTCAGATACTAGTACACTTTCTTATCAATGTGATCAAATGTATCCTTTGAGAGTACGGACTCAAAATAGATGAGTGTTTCACTAGTTGATCCACCTGTAGGTGTACCACCAGGACCCAGCGGAACGGCTGAAGAATTATATTTATAACCTCCCAAACTTACTGTTAAAGTTTTACCATTTTCTGAAACTGAAACAAATCCAAGGCTATTTGAAGTTTTGTGAATAAACTGTTTGGTAGTTAGTTCTTTGTCATTTTTAAATGAGCCTGAATTTTTTTGAATGAATGGGGAATTCTTAAATATTATTTCTTCGTTATCCGTTGCCGCATACTGTTTTAGGATTTTTCCATCTGAAAGATTTCTGATTCTAAGATTCATTCCGGATAAGCAAGAGATGAACTGAAAAAGTTTGTCTTTATATATGAATGAATTATTAGCGATGATGGCATCTTCACAGATCTTTATTTCTTGCTCATAAACCGACACCGCACTTTCATAACTTTCTAAATCAATTTGAATCACTGTTGTACTTTTGTTTGAATAGTCTAAACTGATATAGATTTTTTTATCGATGACAAGAATTTTAGTTTGATGGCTTGCAATATTAAAATCATTTGACCCTCTAACATTAATTTGTGCTGCGTTATCCGGGTTAAATGCAGCGTAAAAACTGGTTAGACCAGTATCAATATTTTTAAAGTTTAACGTATTTGTCGTGAAGTAGCCTCCTTCCAAAAAAGTAAAAAACCTTATGCCCATTGCGTTTTTAAGTCTGGTAATAAAGTATAGATTGTTTTTATAAATGAAAGATGAAAAGTAAGATTCCTTATTTAAATTCAGTGGTATTAAATGTTGCTCTACTGTATTGGTTTCAAAGTTGAACGATACGGAAGCAAGGTCGGTATGCCAGGAGTTGGAAAAGAAAACAGTATACTCCGAACCTTTTAATTGATACCCCAGGATATGACTGTATTTTTTTTCTGGTCTGGGTGCTTGGAGTTTGCGTGTCGAATCTTTTTTGTAGCATGTACCACGAACAGTAAGCTCATCAATACTAAAAAAAGACCTGACTCCTGCTGCATCGATGACGGTAAAAGATCCTGTTTTGTCACCCTTATTGCTAATCATGTCAAAAACCTGACTTTGAGCGTTCAAACCGATGGTGAGCAATATCAACATCTGGGTAAATATTAACCTTAACCTACTCATATAATAATCTACTTTGTGGCAAAAGTAATCCATACTCTTTATTTTTCAAGTAGGTTAAAAGAGGATAGCCGATACAAAATTCACATCACTATTCTTACTTTTGATATCTAAACTTTCCTCAACATGCCAAAAGTCTTTCGTTGCTCATTTACTGTATCGTTGCTTCTATCGTTCGCCTTTGTTTCGTTTGGGCAAAATCCTATAACGCTTCCGTATTATGATTCAAGCTGGTCAAAACCATACGAACCCTTTCGGATTGCTGGTAATTTGTATTATGTAGGTACATATGATCTGGCATGTTATCTCATTACAACTCCAAAGGGAAATGTGCTCATCAATACAGGCCTTGCAGAATCGGTTCCTCTGATCCGCAAGAATGTTGAAGCGTTGGGTTTTAAATTTAGCGATGTTAAAATCCTACTCACCACACAAGCACATTATGATCATGTAGCGGGCATGGCAGAAATAAAAAAAATAACAGGCGCAAAAATGATGGTGCATGAAGGTGATGCACAAGTTCTGGCGGATGGCGGAAACTCAGACTTTATCTTTGGTGGTAAGGGTCTCACATTTGCCCCGATTAAAGCGGATCGATTGCTACACGATGGCGATACCATACAAATAGGCAGAACAAAATTATTAGTGCTTCACCATCCCGGTCATACCAAAGGTTCTACCAGTTTTTTAATTGATGTAAAAGATGAAAAACGTTCCTGGAAAGTTTTGATTGTGAATATGCCCACCATCCTTTCTCAAACCAGAATCTCTGGCATGCCTGCGTATCCGAATGTTGGTAAAGATTATCAATACACGTTGGAGTCTTTGAAGAAACTTCAATTCGATCTTTGGGTATCGTCTCACGCGAGTCAATTCGATTTACACGACAAACATAAACCAGGCGATCCCTATCGACCTGAAGTCTTTGGTGATCGAACGGCTTATGAAGCTTCGGTGAATGGTTTACAGCTTGAGTACAATAAGCGATTGAAAAGTGATCGGTAGAATGTTGATAAGAAAAATCCATGCAGCGCTTTATTTCGCATAAAGCGACAATGATTTTGCTGTATTCCATATTACCCTGTAACCTTTTGAAACAGCGGAAGTACTTAAGGAGTATCCAAAACTCTACAGGTATGAAACGTAATAAACGCATCCTCCTTCCTTGCCTTTTCATTGGCTTGCTTACGCTGCCCGGGTTTTCACAAAAAACCAATGCCATTACACAAAAAGACGAAAGCAAAACAGAATCATCTAAAACCGATGGCTTACGAAAAATAGCCGGTGGATCTCAGCTCCGCGATCTGGACATCAAAATCAATATTGACCAAGAAGCACTGGAAGCAACTATTGAATCCTCAATCAAGGAGGCAATGGAATCGGTAGAGGCTTCGCTGGAGGGACTGATAATTCATATTGAACCAATCGTAATCGACCTTGGTCATCTGAACATTGAACCTGTCATTATCAATATTCCTGATCTCGACATCAACATCGAGCCCATTGAAATTGAACCTATTGAGATTGACATGGACAACCTCAATATAAACATCGATGAAAACCATTCCGATTGGGAGAGGGATGAAGATAACGATGACAACGACCAGTATTACGATAATGACAAAGAGAAAGATAAGGACAAAGAGAAAGACAAGGTGAGGGAAAAGGAAAAGAATAAATCCAACACGTCAGATAAAGAAGTAAAGGATAAATCGAAAGGACTTAAGAAGATTAAGTAACCATCAGAAAAATTTGATCACAAGTCTTCCATCGATCCAAACCACACTGGAAGACTTGTGACCGTTATCGGAAAATACAGTTGTTCAAAATTCTTCAAAAATAATTTCTTTATTCACCATCATTCCATCTGTAGTCCCCATCGCTACAGCATTTGCAACTGTACGTATGCGCGTGGTACTATCACCACAAGCAAAAATTCCCGGAACTGTTGTCTTTTGAAATGCATCCGTCTTAATGTATCCCTCTTCAGTCAATTCACACCCCAAGGTTTCGGGAATGGTGCAATGTTGCTCAAAAGGACTTCGTGCAGATAAGGCTTTGGCAGAAGAGATCGTTCCATCTTTCAAAATGATCCGTTGAAGATGTCCATTCGCATGTTCCGGTTTTTCAATTTCTGTTTCGACTATTTTTATAGCATGACTTTCAATCTTTGCAGTTTGCTCGGATGTCAATGTTGATTTACTGTTGGTAAATAATGTTAAGTCGTCTGTCCAATTTGAAATAAGGGTTGAGAATTCAAAAGCATATTCTCCATTGCCCAAAATTCCGGTTCGTTCATTCTTTACTTCGTATCCGTGACAATACGCACAGTGAATTACCGAGATACACCAACTCGACCATGTTCCTCAACCAACACGCAAGAGATCAGTTTAATAATAGCTCATCTCATTTTCAAAATGGCAGCAGCTTCGTCAATTTGCTTCGTGTATTTGATAACGTTGTTCACCACAATTTCAATTTGCTCCTGCGCTTCTTTCCAGTTTCGTTGTTCAATACCTTCGCGAATTCCCGGAAGGGTCTTCACACCATAACCAGTATAATAACCCGGTGCATAGATACTGTGCCTGAACCATGGCCTGCGCGGCAAGCCCGTTTCGATTATCAATTTTTGCTCTGCTGTGAATAGAAGAGAGTTCAATTTCGCCAGATGCTTATTCGGATTAGGGTTGGCCTTCAATAAATCAGCATATGCAGTCGCGCTCTTTTCAAGACTCGCAACAGCATTGAGAAGATTGCTAAAGTTTAACTCTACTTTGTCACAACTAAGCTGCTGATTTTTTGGCCACTTCCATAGTATAGATGTTTGGGGATTTTTAATTTTTTGAACTCGGCCAGTACATCGGTAATGGTTCTTATCTTTTGCGGCAATAGTATTTTTATAAGTTCTGCCAATTGAGGTGTTGATGGGA
>JANODK010000261.1:0-4186 GCA_031412655.1 Chryseolinea sp. | reverse complement strand
AATCAAAACTCGCACCAGTATCAACTTAGCAATCTGCGGCCTATGTTGCGTCATCATCGGCAGTTTGTGGGGATTTTCCTTTCCGATCAACAAACAACTTTGGACAAGTTCCTATGTAGTTTTTACCGCAGGTTGGGCATTGCTATTATTAGCAGTTTGCTACGAAACAATTGAAGTGCGAGGTTGGAAATGGGGACGACCATTTGAAATCATGGGATTGAATGCTATTTTCCTATTTGTTGCTTCCGGGATTGTGGCCAGAATTCTGTTAAAAACTCATATTGGTAGTGGCAAAAGTGCTCCAAGTACCTACACTTGGATTTACGAAAATTGGTTTTTGCCGTGGGCTGGGCCGCTCAATGGTTCTCTGGCATTTGCCGTAACTGCGGTATTATTTTGGTGGTTGATTTTGTATGGGATGTATCGCCGTGGTTGGGAGATTAAAATTTGAGTAGTTTTGTCTGTAGTGAATGTAACTCTTTTCTGTGTAGCGCCTGATGTACTTGAGCTGGAGTGAGAGGTACTAGATGCTTGAAAGGGAGACTTCCTATGGCAAGTAGTAGGTAGTCGGGCTTGACATACAAAAGCCTTTTGCGGTAATATACACAGAAAATATATATACTACTTCTAAAATATAAAAATTTACTAATAAAGTAGTAGTCATCTAAAAAAAACAATAGGTGAATAGTTATGGCAAGAATGATTCCTAAAAAGTTATCATCAAGAACTAGGAGCAACGCTGAAAAGACTCTATTCCAAATTTTTGAAAATAATCTGAGTGATGATTACGTTGTTTTTCATGGAGCATGGTGGCAGCACATCAAATATATCGTTCAAGATAGGGAAGCTGACTTCATAATTATTCATCCTGATCGAGGAATTCTTATAGTAGAAGCTAAAGGAGGGAAGATCAGCTACGATCATGTGAACATGGTTTGGTATCAGAACGAACACAAAATGAAGATATCTCCTTTTCAACAAGCGAGAGAAATTAAGTATAAATTTTGGGATTTTCTTACCAAACACAACGAATTTAAAAATAAATATTTTTGTATTGGACAATGTGTGGCTTTTCCTGAGATGGATGAGGTGATCAATACTCTACCCTCTGAAGCACCTCAAAAAATATTACTTTTACGTCCTCAGTTAGGAAATATTAATGGCTGGATATCTTCTATTTTCGATTACTATAAAGCGGAGGGGACTTTTACAAAACTTGGACAGCAGCGGATCGATTCAATCATTAAACTCATATCTCCAAGTACAGAGTTCAGAAAATATATTGCTAGTGATATTGGTGAAAATAACCAAGAAATTCTTCAATTAACAGAACAGCAATTCGATATCTTGAATAATCTGTACCTACATTCTCAGTGCATTGTTTTGGGCTGTGCTGGTTCAGGGAAAACTCAGTTGGCAATAGAAAAAGCAAGAAGGTTATGCCAAAATAAGGTTAGAACACTCGTAATATGTAAATCTAATAACCTTTCTCTTTATCTCGCTGCCTCTTTACAAGATGAAACTACACTGGGTTACTGTGTAGTTTCTAGTTATGAAGAAATAAAACCACAAAAATCTCAGTTAACATTTGAGTTTACAGCAATCATCCTTGACGAAGGACAAGACTTTGAGCAAAAGGAAATTAACGATTTGAAACAGTTGATTCCTGATGATGGAATATTCTACATTTTTCAAGATAGTCATCAGAATCTTTCAAATAATGAAAATTTATTTGCTCTAAAAGTAAGCCCAAATGTTTTAGATAAAAATTGTCGAAACACTCACAATATATTTAAATATGCGGAGCCATTCGTATCTTGCATCCATCCAATAAAGAGTTCCTTAATTAAAGGAAGAGAAGTAATACATCGGATATATGAAGAGACAGATGATATCTTTAGTCTAGTAGAAAGAGATATTACCGATCTAGTTAATAATGATAAGGTTTTCCCGGATCAGATTGTCATATTAACTGATATGTATCCATCATCAAAGTCCCTATTTTCACAATATTCATATATCGAGCGTTTTGATCTTAAGCCCTATTCATTTTCTCATCAAGATAAAAATACTATTCATTGGTCAAATATAGGGATGTATAAGGGGCTAGAAAGTGATGTTATAGTTTTAGTTTTTGAAAAAGAAAAGAAATGGGTATTAAGTAATTGGGATATCGTAGATAGGTACGTTGGAGCAACCAGAGCAAAAAGCTTTCTGGTTATTTATGAACCTCCTGATCAAGATATTGATTTTTAAGATTACGATTTTACTGATAATTCAAGCCTTCGGATTCATCTTCTATCCCACTCTCTTCCAAAATCTCTTCAAAAGAAGGCAACCCAGGAGAATTGTTATCATATAAAGTTCCTATCTGATAAACAGCCTGTTGGATCAGTTTTGGTATTGGACGCTTTAAGTTATGAGATACAAAGTCTTGCAAATGTCCACGATGATAGCCATCTCTGAAAATTAGATAGTAAGCATATATACAATTCAATTGCAATGCTATACAACTGATTTTCATTAACTTAGTTATATATTCAATAATTCTATCTCTGAGTTTTGTATTCTTTCCTATTCTTTCTATATAGGTTAACGCCCCCTTTCGTGGCTTAACCAGGTGATGAATAATTCTAGTCTTGATAAAAATATTAATAAATTCATCATCAAATACTTTAAAAAGATATTTAAGGCTGATTTTTTGAATATCATTACTATCATTATGTAATATAAATTTTACAAACAACCAAGAGTAATTCTTCCAATATTTTGGGTACTTTTTGGACAATATATAAAGCCATTCCATGTGTTGACTAAATATTTGATTTTCTAGTTTTGCGTTGAATTTAATGTTTCTCAAAAAAACACAGAATTGTTCTGCTCTATCTTCATCAAAATCGTGTATTTTGATAACTTTTTTGGGATATTTTGAGAAATATAATTTTTGATATTCCTCACTTGTTTTTTGAGGATCAATTTCTTTGATGATTTGGGTTTTATCTAGCTTCTTTTCTTGCTTGTTTTCATTATAACCTTCTTCTTCACACGGCATTCCATAAACTCCGCTTTTATTTGAATGTTTAATGAATTCAATAATTTTTTCTTGAGCTTCTATAATTTTAGTTTTTGAAGTATTTAGATTTAGTCCTCTTTTTAGCAGAAATTCTTGTAGGATTATTAAACCTTTTAATGATTCAGTTTTATTGTTGGTAAAAAAGCGAAAATCATCTACATATCTGCCAAAATTTATACCTAAATTAAATAATGCTTCATCAACTTCATTAAGGAATATATTAGCTATAAAGCCTTCTGCTGAATTCCCTATCGGTATACCTTGGTTATTATATGTTTCACATAATTTTCCATCCACAATTGAATAGTAGCAAATTGTGAATTTTAATGTTTTACTAAAGAGAATCATAAAATGACTTTCATTACTTATGTTGAGTTTTTTGGAAATTGCTGACAGGAGATATTCATGAGAGATAGAATCATAAAAAGATGATATGTCGGTTTTTAGCATACAAGTGTTATTTTCGACTTGGGCTAGTTGCCAAGCTATAAATTCTTTAAATCCTTTATAGTAAGATTTATATAAATATCCCTTGGATTTCTGCATCTTTTCAAAATTTCTATCAAAACGATGTGAAAAACAATTGTTAACAAACGTAAAATCTAATGATTCAGCTAAAACAGATACGAAAATAAATTTAATCACTAAGTCTTTGAATGGAGTATATATCATTCTCCTGAAGAACATATCTGATTTTGGCATATAAAATGAAAATGCTGTTTCTGGTTCATATAAGCTCGGATTTTCAAGAACTATTTTAATTTCTCTAAATAATGTTTCTTTATTTTGTCTATAGTAAGTTATTTCAATAAAATTGCAGTAGGCATCTTCGTTGATTTGGTATGAAATAGCATACACATACGCTCTTTCAAAAATTTCTCTTTTCTTAATCTGTTCAAGCCAAAAATCTTTATTCATTAATTTCATTGATTTAGATAAGGCGATTATCTCGTTATTTCTGTTAGATTGCAATTAGTCTGACGCAGAAAAGGCCGCTCGCACTTCTAATGATACGAGAAAAGGGCGATCTATCCTCCCATCAAGACACCTGTTTAGGTTACAATTGAAGGCAGGAGGATTTATTATGCTGACTACACCTATTGTTCATAGTGA
>JANODK010000260.1:0-6455 GCA_031412655.1 Chryseolinea sp. | reverse complement strand
CCCAAACATGAATTGAAGCATTCCAAATTTCCATTCATCGATGTACACAATCATCAGTGGACGATGCCCATTCAGGATCTGGATAAGTTGATCAAAGAAATGGATTCGTTGAACATGGGGGTGATGGTAAACCTCAGTGGCTGGAATGGAAAATTTCTGGAATGGTCACTTGATAACGTAAATGAAAATTATCCGAAACGTTTTGCTGTTTTTTTAAATATAGATTTTGAAGACCTGGATGCTAAAGGCTGGCCGGATGAAACATTAACCATGATGGACGAAGCTGTAAAAGCAGGAGCGCGTGGTTTAAAAGTTTATAAAGGATTAGGTCTTACAGACAAAGACAATGATGGAAAAAGAATTGCTGTGGATGATCCACGCCTTGATCCAATCTGGGCGAAGTGTGGTGAGTTGGGAATACCGGTGTTGATACATTCCGGTGAACCCAATTCGTTTTGGAATCCAAAGGACAAACACAATGAACGCTGGCTTGAATTAAAACAAGAACCAAGCCGCTATCGTGATCCTAAAGCAGTTCCACCTTTTGAACAGATCATGGGCGAGCAACATAATGTATTTCGCAAACATAAGAACACAAAATTCATCGATGCACACTTAGGTTGGTTTGGAAATGATCTTGATCGGTTGGGAAAACTATTTGATGAGATGCCGAATGTATATACTGAACTTGGTGCAGTACTCGCTGAACTTGGAAGACAACCGAAAGCAGCAAGAGCATTTCTAATTAAATATCAGGATCGCGTGATGTTTGGGAAGGACACGTATAAGATGGAAGAGTACTATACCTACTTCCGTGTTCTTGAAACCGGAGATGAATATTTTGACTACTACAGAAAGCGCCACGCGCATTGGAAAATGTATGGCTTGGAATTACCCGATTCGGTTTTGAGAAAGATCTATTATAACAACGCGTTGAATGTTGTTCCTGGAATTGATTCAACTCTTTTCCCACTTCAATGATGCGGTATTAAACTAATAGTTAGAATGAAAATAGCCACTTGACGTTTCTCATTCTAACTATTGATTTTTCCCTATTTAATCCCGCCCTTAAAGTTCATCAACGGTTTTCACATTATCATCTGGAATGCGATCGATTAACTTATTGTATGGATCGATGCCTGCCTTCACTGGTTTTCCTTCCACTGTAAATTCAAGTGTATGTTCACCAGGAGCGAACCAATGCTTCTTTAAATAGACTGGCATTTTCTTTTTCATGCCTCTTTCGTTTTTGCCTTCTTCAGCGAAAATACCAATCTCGATTAAATCTTTGCCTTTGCTGGTTTCGATTTCTTTGCCCTGTCCATCATAGTATATCTTTTTAGTTTGGACTGTCAACGTTACCTTGTATTTTTCACCTTCGAGTTTTTTATACTCTGCTTTCGTTACTCTGTTTTCGTAGAGCGCAATTTTTTCGAAAGCATCTGTTATAAAATATTTAACTGAATCAGGTGTGGCAGCTTTAATGTAGGAGTACCATTCATTAGAAGTAGCGAATGGAGGTTTCTGCCGGAAGGCAGCATCATTCGCAAACTTCTTGAAGGCTCCATTTAACTGATCTTCACCAATCAAATCTTGTAATGCATATAGAACCAAAGCGCCTTTGCGATACCAAACATAATCACGTGTGTCATTCTCAAGTAGAGTCGCTTCAAATTTGTCTTCACCTGCACGTCCTCTGAGGTACCTGTCAAGTTCATATTTTAAAAATTCCTGCATGCAATCTTTGCCGTACTCATGATTCAACACCATCATTGCTGAATACTGCGCCATTGATTCAGAAATCTGATTGGCTCCTCGCGTTGCACTGGGTGTTATCTGATGACCCCACCACTGATGCGCCACTTCATGCGCTGTTACATAGAATGCATAATCTGTATTATCAACATCGCTGAAGTCAGCAACCCATCCAAAACTTTCTGAATACGGAACGGTATTCGGAAAGGACTGCGCAAAACTTGCATAGCGCGGAAATTCCAGTATGCGCATTTGCTTGTATTGATATGGCCTGAAACTTTTTTCGAAATAATCCAGCGAAGCTTTCACTGACTTTACATATCGTTCAAGATTGTAGGTATGCGTTGGATGATGGAAGATTTCAATATTCACATCTCTTCCATCCGGACTTTGCCATTTATCGCGAAACACACCATATCGCGCAGAGGATAGATTGAAAAACAAATCCATCTCGCCATCCATTTTATATTGAAAGTATTTGCGACCATTCTCTTCCCACTCTTTTTGAATGTAGCCTGGTGCAACAGCAATTTGATCAGGTTCAGTGCTGACCACAGCTTCGAAGGTGACGTAGTCTGCATCGTCATTGAATAATAGATTACTCAAACCGAACTTATCCGTTTGAGGAGGAGCGCTCCATTCTTTTTTAGGTAAGCCATATTTCTTTCTGTCCTTATCACTGGTCATCGGATCGCCCGGATAACCGAAGGAAGGAAATATACTCAGATCGAAGAACGTGCCATTGTAAACAATCTCGCGACCAACTCCGCCATTCGGGAAACCTCTATACCGCGCGTCCATCATGATTTCTAATTTCATGGTGTCACGAGGTTTCATGGTCGTTGGCATCTGATAGATATAGAATCGGTTTACTTTATCCTCCATCAACATTTTTAATTCTTTACCATCGATGGTCAGTTTTTCAATTATTGTTTTTCCAATGGGACTTCCAATGTTGAGGATAAGAGAGTCAATAGGTTTAGATGTTTTATTTACTATGGTGAATACACCTCCGGCTTTTGTGTAACGTTCACTTGGATAAATATCAACATGAACATTTACATCTGTTACTTTTGGTTGTGCTCTGAATTCGTACTTCTTATAACTCTTTTCAAAGTCTGCACTTATCTGTTTGCCTTCTTTAGACGTTCGATAAACATTCAGCACACTTACGTTGTAGTAAATGAATGCACCACATCCCAGCCATGCAATGGTGAAGAAGGTAAGACCAGCAGCCGATTTTGCGTTAAGTCTTTCCAACGCCAGTTTCCAGCGAGATTTAAAACTTGATTCAGCTCCACGATTCCAAAATAAATTTCCGAGGATAAGGAAGACAATGCCAAGACTTAACCAGTAAGCATTAAACCATGAAATGGATTTTAAGAAATGCCCAAACCCATTCATGTCTGAAATCATGTAGTTCGGAACATAGCTGTAGAAGAATAAATTATAATCCAGCTCAGCAAAATTACGTAAGCCAAACAGCGCTACCCAAATACCGATCGATACAACATGGCCAAGAAATTTATTGTTTATTAAAATGTGTACGATGAACGCGAGCATTACCAACTCAATGTATTCCGGAAGCTCAATCAGATAGAGATCAGTAAAATACATACTGAATTCAAAATTGAAATACCCTTTCACCACTTGATTGATGACACCACTGACCAGAACCAAATTCACCAACACGAAACTAATCAACAGTAAAGAGATAAACTTAGAACCATACATCACCCAATTCGGAATTGGTAAAGCGTCTGAAATGTTAGAATAGTTTACACTCTTGTCGCGATGAACTACTTCACCCGTGTAGAAGATGATAATTATGAAAACGAAAATGATGTAATTAAAATCTTTTACCTCCAACATGTAATAGGTGAGGGGTAAAGAAGGTGTTCCATAAATGGGCGAACCAAACCAGCCATCTAAGAATAAGAAGAGTACTCCCGCCAGAAGGATGGCTATGAAATAGAAATCTTTAATCACGTTCTTGAACTCAAGCCACGAAAGCCTGAACATTTTATTCATGAAGATGGAAGGAGAGTACATTTTAGTGATGATCGGAAGATCGGCTAATGAACGTCCTTTCTTTTCAACGATTTCATCCTTCTTAATTTTTCCGGATGAAACTTCCAGCATACTTCTGAAAGAAAATTTAAAAAAGGTGAATGCGAAAAGAGCAAGACTAATACCCATCCATAAAATTCTGTTCCATAAAAAATTTCCTTCCAATGGAATCAACATTACATTTTGTTCTGAAGGTGTCCAGTATTTTGTTGCGTTGGTGTAAGTGTTCAGAGCAAAAGGATCAAGAATATCTACCAGCGTTTTATTGTCGAGATCGCGCATTAGCGCGTTGGCAAGTAAGTATCCAACAAAAAGTAAAACACAGGCTACATAGGTGGAAACAATTTTTCGTGTGAGTGCCACAAGCGAAAAGAAAACAGTGCCAGAGAAAAACAAATTTGGTAAACTAAGGACAAGCGTATTGTAGACATAATAATAAAGCACCACCGGACCAAATTGTTCAGGTTCAATTTCACCAGACGCTACACCAAGAGGTCCACCTAACAATGTTCCGAAGTGATAACCAAAGCTGATGAACGTAAGAATCACAAACGATCCCATAAACCTTCCCATCAGATAGGATTTCTCATTTATGGGATAAGTGAAGAAGTAATCTTTTGTTTGGTACTCTATATCACGGTAGATGGGTACGCCCATGATAGCAGAAGCCATGAGCATTTCGAAAATGCTCATCACAATTAGAAACTCGCCAATGGCATAGGAAGAGTTAACAAATACCTTCTCAGATGCCGGACTGTTTCCGTAGATGCCGCTGACAAAAGCAAATAAAAACAGAATGCCGAAATAAGCCCAGGTTGCGGGGCGCTTAAGTCGATACTTAATTTCGAATAGAAATATTTTTAAAAACATAAGAGTTGTGTTGAGGTAGAGAAATTAAATCGTTACGATATCCATCTTCTCAGAAATTTTTGAGAAGTACACATCTTCGAGTCCGGCCTCAACGGCTTTGAAACTTTCATCAGGACGGATATCGCTCAACACATGGATTTGTGTTTTCCCCAACTTTAACTGTGTAGAAATTACCTGGAATGAATTCCGGTAAACGGTCATTTCACTTTTCTCTATACTCTTACTCCATATTTTGCCCTGCATCGAATCAATTAATGTATTCGGATTGCCTTGTGCAATAACTTCACCCAGGCAAATGATGGCCATGTTGCTACACAAGTTTGTAACGTCTTCTACTATGTGTGTTGATAATATCACGATGGTATTTTCACCAATCTCACTCAATAAATTATAAAAACGATTTCGTTCAGCCGGATCAAGACCAGCGGTAGGCTCATCCACAATGATTAGTTTCGGATTTCCAATCAACGCCTGGGCAACACCAAAGCGTTGTTTCATACCTCCGGAAAATGTTCCTAAGTTTTTAGTTTTAACATGTGCGAGGTTTACTTTCTCTAATAATGTGGCAACAATTTCTTTGCGCTGTTTCTTGTCTACAATTCCTTTCAGGTCAGCAATGTGATCGAGCATCGTCTCGGCTGTAACGCGTGGGTAAACCCCAAACTCCTGAGGCAAATAGCCCAATATTTTCCGCACTTCGTGTTTTTGGCTTAATACATCTAATGCACCCAATTGAATGGATCCGCTATCGGCCTCTTGAAGAGTTGAGATGGTTCGCATCAATGAAGATTTACCTGCACCGTTTGGGCCAAGCAAACCGAACATACCTTTATCGATCGTGAGGGAAATGTTTTTGAGTGCCTGCACTCCATTCGAGTAGGTCTTGCTAAGATTTTCAATAACTAGTTGCATAGGTTAAGTTGAGTTGGTTGGATAGAGACGTTGAAGATAAGTAAAAGTTACGGTGCCAAAATATGATCGCTACTGAAATGTAGGCACTGGTCTTGGGTTTTTAAGTTTAGAGTTTAAAGTTTCGAGTGGGTAAGCTTTGTGGTACATATTCATGGCTCAACTGACCATTGACCGAGAACTTAGAAGAACCTGGAACTTTAAACTTTGAACTTTAAACTTGGAATCGCCTCGATTTCTTATTTTCGCCCCTGAATCTGAATTATTAAAGATATGAGCCAAAACGGACCGATTTCCAATTTTATTGAGAAGCATTACCTGCACTTTAACGCTGCTGCCCTGGTAGATGCTGCCAAAGGATATAAGAAACACATTGCCGAAGGCAAGAAAATGATGGTGACCCTGGCGGGTGCCATGAGTACTGGCGAGCTGGGAATCAGCTTTGCCGAGATGATCCGTAAGGACAAAGTGCAGATTATTTCATGTACCGGTGCCAATCTCGAAGAAGATATTATGAACCTTGTAGCGCACTCGCACTACAGACGTATACCGAACTACCGCGATCTTACTCCTGAACAAGAGTGGGAATTATTGGAGAAACATTTGAATCGTGTTACCGATACGTGTATCCCTGAAGAAGAAGCATTCCGCAGATTACAATCGCATTTGTTTAAAGTGTGGAAAGATGCTGAAGATAAAGGTGAGCGTTTGTTCCCGCACGAGTTCATGTTCCGCATGATCAACAGTGGCGACTTGAAACAATATTATGAGATCGATCCAAAAAATTCATGGATGATTGCTGCTGCAGAACGCAACATGCCTATGGTGGTTCCGGGTTGGGAAGATTCTAC
>JANODK010000259.1:0-5266 GCA_031412655.1 Chryseolinea sp. | reverse complement strand
GTGCCTTTGATGGTACTCGCAGTGCTTTCACTCGTTGGTGGATTTATGAATGTGCCTGAAGCATTGTTTGGTTCAGCATGGTTGAGTGAATTCTTAGCACCGGTTGTTGCTCAATCAACAGCATTGAGTGAAGTGCATCATTTAAGCCATGCTACTGAATATATGTTGATGGGTGTTGTGATAACGTTCACATTAATAATTATTGGAATCACGTATAGTCGCTATGCAACGAAACATCATGTGCCGGTTGCTGGAGATGAGAGCGGAGGATTGCAACGCACACTTTACAATAAGTACTACATCGATGAACTCTATGACGGAATAGTTGTGAAGCCTTTGTATTGGATTTCTGAAAAGCTGGATGTTGTGATTGAACGTCTGGCGATTGATAAATTGGTGAATACAGTAGGCGGTAGCGTGGTGTGGGGAAGTCGCGGACTTCGGTTTTTACAAAATGGAGGTATTGGTTTTTATATCTTCATCATGGTGATCAGCATTATTTTAATTTTAACGATATCGGTTATTCGTTAATCGACTGACGAATAACATTTGAGAGAAGAAAGTATGATAACAGTTTTTCTACTAACCTGGCCATTGCTCGCAGCACTCTTGCTGTTTGTTTTGAAACCTGGTAATGCTAAGGTATTCGCACTTGTTGCGTCACTCGTTGAGCTGGTGGCTTCTATTATAATGGCTTTTCAGTTTGTGAAAGATGATAGTGTTCAATTTGCAGTCAACATTTCCTGGATTGCTTCACTTGGAATTAACTTCTATGTTGGTGTTGATGGAATCAGTTTGTTGCTTGTCCTTCTTACTACCGTTATTGTTCCGCTTATTGTTTTATCATCCTTCAGCAAAACATACGAGAAGCAATCTACTTTCTACGGACTGGTTCTCATCATGCAAATGGCATTGATTGGAGTGTTTGTAGCATTGGATGGATTCCTGTTTTACCTTTTCTGGGAAATGGCGTTGATACCGATCTACTTTATCTGTTTGATCTGGGGCGGGGAGAATCGCGGTGTCATTACTTTGAAGTTTTTCATTTATACGTTAGCAGGAAGTTTAGTGATGTTGGTGGCGTTGGTGTATTTATATTTCCAAACACCAGGCTCGCATACATTTGATATTCAAGCACTGTATCAAGCTGGGCGTGCATTATCAGCCTATGAACAAGGTTTAGTTTTCTGGGCAATGTTTGTTGCCTTCGCCATCAAGATGCCTGTATTTCCTTTTCACACCTGGCAACCTGATACCTATACAACAGCTCCTACACAAGGCACGATGCTCTTATCAGCCATCATGTTGAAGATGGGTATTTATGGATTGATCCGCTGGATGATTCCATTAGTACCAGTAGGAGTGATGGATTGGGGGTTTACTGCTGTCGTTCTTTCCGTGATTGGAATTGTATATGCTTCTTGCATCGCCATCGTACAAAAAGATGTTAAGCGATTGGTGGCATATTCTTCGATTGCTCACGTAGGTTTGATTGCTGCCGGATTATTGACATTAACCGCTACTGGTATTCAAGGCGCAATGATTCAGATGTTGAGTCATGGTATTCTTGTCTTTGCCATGTTTTATATCGTAGACATTATTTCAGATCGAACAAAAACAAGATCACTTGCTGAACTGGGTGGAATACGAAATGTTGCACCTGTTCTTTCAACTGTATTCATCATTGTTATGTTGGGTAGTGTTGCATTACCAATCACGAGTGGTTTCGTTGGTGAGTTCTTGTTGATACGTTCTTTAGTTGAATACCATTTTATCCTCGGTGCAGTTGCCGGATTAACGATTATACTCGGAGCAATTTACATGCTCCGGACTTTTCAAAAGTCAATGTCGGGTGAGACGAATTCAATTACTTCGACTTTTACGGATTTAACTAATCACGAGAAGATCGTACTTTATCCGATTGTGATTTTGATTTTTGTGATTGGAATTTATCCGACCCCGATACTTGAGATTTCGGAAGCGGCAACGGCCAATATTGTGAACTTGTTTTCAGCGTACGCTGATTCTATAAAATAGTATGAACGCATTATTTATCATTTGTGGTTTAGGAATACTTTCACTCGTGGCAGAGATCGCCAACCTGAAAAGGTGGTTGACTGTCTTTGTTATGATCGGCCTGGTAGCTGCAGCCGCTCTGGCGGTTTTGGATTGGGGAACAACCCGATCATATTTCAGCGACATGGTATTGTTTGACGACTTTGCCATTTCTTTTACCACGTTGATTCTGGTTGCTTCAATTTTCTGGTTCTGGATGTCGGGAGATTATTTTAGCAATCAACCACACAAAACCGATCGATCGGCTTTAATTCTCTTTGCTATTACAGGAGCCATCTGTATGGTTTCGTTTAATAACATGGCGATGCTGTTCTTAGGTATTGAGATCTTATCCATTTCATTATATGTATTGGCAGGGAGCAACAAAGAAAGCCTGAACTCAAACGAAGCAGCGTTCAAGTATTTTATCATGGGCTCTTTCGCTACCGGATTTTTGTTGATGGGTATTGCATTGATCTACGGTGCAACAGGATCATTCAACATTACCAAGATTGCAGCACATATTTCATCTCACATTGATTCACTTCCTGGTTTCTTTTATGCGGGTGTGTTATTAATGCTAGTAGGTATGACGTTTAAGATATCAGCGGTTCCGTTTCACTTCTGGGCTCCTGATGTGTATGGAGGATCGCCAACAACCATCACAGCCTTTATGTCGACAGTGGTGAAGATCGCTGCGTTTGGTGCGTTTTATAAAGTATTCTCCTTCTGTTTCAATTCAGTTCACTCATCGTGGGTATTGGTCATTCAGATTATGACGGTGCTTACCTTGGTGATTCCGAATGTTACGGCCGTGTATCAGAATAATATCAAGCGATTGCTGGCATACTCAAGTGTTGGGCATGTCGGATATTTGTTGTTAGCAGTTGTTGCCAATAGTACGGGCGCATCGGGAACCATCCTGTATTACCTCACGGCTTATTCAGCGGCTTCTCTTTTGGCCTTTACGGTTTTGCATATACTGGAAAACGCAGTGGCAAACAATGAACTGGAAGGCTTTAACGGCCTGTATAAGCGAAATCCATGGCTTGCAGTTTCGCTGACTATTGCCATGCTATCACTTGCGGGAATACCTCCATTGTCTGGCTTCTTTGGAAAATACATGGTATTTGCACTGGCGCTACAGCAAGGTTATGTAGGACTCGTTCTCCTCGCTGTTGGTACCTCATTGGTTGGTGTTTACTATTATTTCAAAGTTATCGTTGCGATGTTCTTTAAGGATTTGAATGGAACATTTGTATCTGTGACACGCTCTTCCCAATTGATGCTGGGGATTCTGGTTGTGCTTATCTTCTTGTTGGGATTATTTCCAGAATGGATGATCACACGATTCACGATTCATTAATTCTACACTTTCAATTTTTGTATTTAAACTGATGTACCCTCTTCCATGGGAGAGTGAGTTTATTGCGCCAAGACGATTATGCCGTTCTGATAAATTGCGATGCGCAAAAAACATTAAACACATGTCACATGCTACCATATGGTCACCCTGCTGGGACAGAAGAATAATTATTCGCGTGGGTATCGTGGTGATTATTTTCACAGTAACTATTTGTCCAAATTGTTTCCTGATGGGATCATCATCATGGGAGCAGCCTATTTTGCGTAAAACATGTTTAATCACGCTTTTAAACCTTCTTTTTAGGCTCTCATCGTCTTGCTTTTACTTTCAAAATCGTTTATCTTCAAACGATTGAAATCAAAATACTATGGGAAAAGTAAAGAACATTTTAGGAACAAAACCTAGCGTTATAATCTCTGTAGAGCCTAATACTACAGTATATGCCGCCATTGAATTAATGTGTGAAAAGAATATTGGTGGTCTGCTGATTCTGGAAAATGATCAATTGGTCGGGATTTTTACAGAACGGGATTATGCACGGAAAATAATTTTGAAAGGAAAATCTTCGAAGGAGGCAAAGATCGCTGAGGTGATGACACGCAATCCCTTTACAGTTTCCTCTGACTCAAGTATTGAACAATGTATGGAGATGATGTCAGATAAAAATATTCGTCATTTGCCAGTTGTGGATCAGGGCAAGCTGGTGGGTATGATTTCAATTGGAGATGTAGTAAAGCAAATCATACAGGATCAAAAGGGTATTATTGAGCATCTGGAAAGTTATATGACTCACTGACAAAGAATTCAATCGTTTTCTTATCGGAAACGAGTTTTAGTTGGCAAAAAAATCCCTAAGCCGATCAGTTTAGGGATTTTTTTATGCGTAAAGCTCTAGATTAGGGAGGAAGAATTCATCTTCCACATCTTCCACATGGGGTTGGGCTTCAATCAATTCTTCAATGCAGGTATAAAAGCGAAGCCTGTATTTGAATACGGTCTTGCTTCCGATGGCCATTTTGAAGTCGCGAATTTTCGCTTTTTCATCGACCCAGTAAAGGCAGACTCCCGATTCCAGGGAGGTTCCGTGCATGAAAGTAAAGCCGGAATGCTCGAGGTTTTTTAAAACTTCGGAGTCAAAGCCAGGTTTTCCTTCAATATATAATGTAGTCCAATTCATTTTTTAATTTTTGTTAATTGGTATCGGCTTCTGTGTTGTGTTGTAGTCTTTTTGATATGCAGAATAGTATGATGCAAAATCATTCATTAGCGATAGTTCATTCCGATTTAACTTATTCATTATCAGACACTAAGAGTCGCAACTACTACTCATACGCAGGAACTAGGCGTTTGGTTTATTTCTTCTTCAATTATTTTTATATATCTTCGCGCCATTATTATTTATTAACAACAACAATGAAAGAAGGAACAGTAAAATTCTTTAATGAATCAAAAGGGTTTGGTTTTATCAAAGAAACAGCAACAGGTCAAGAGCATTTCGTACACATCTCAGGTCTTTTAGTAGATCAGATCCACGAAAATGATGAAGTAACTTTCGAACTGAAAGAAGGAAAAAAAGGATGGAATGCGGTTAACGTTCGTTTAGCCAACTAAAATATCTTCATTACCATTGCTAAAAAGCCTCGTACTTGTACGGGGCTTTTTTTTGTTGTTATCTCTGGTTGGATAGCCTGTGTTGTGTCTTGTGGTTAGATGGTGCGTAAGGGAAAGAGCGCTAGCGTCTATCTTCGTTTGGTGCTGATACGCGATGACACTATAGCATTTCATGGTTAAAAAATGCGCGCGTATTTATAAGCATAAAAGGCTCGACCGCTTCTTGCGGTCGAG
>JANODK010000258.1:0-42928 GCA_031412655.1 Chryseolinea sp. | reverse complement strand
TGAGGATGAAAAGTCTAGTCTTTCAAATCGCGATCCTTTTCATCAGTGCAACATCCTTTGCACAGGATTATCGAAAAGAGATAAACGATCAGGTTTGGAAACCCTTTATTCAAACATTCAATAATTTCGATGCTGATGGATTTCTTGCCGTTCACTCCAAAGATGTAATTCGTTCTTCACGCGATTCAAAAGAAGTATTGAATTGGAAAGAATACCTGAAGCAACAAAAAGATGGTGATCAGCGATCAATAGAACAAGGGTCAAAACGAACGCTTGAACTTCGCTTTACTGAACGAATTGCGAATGCTGAAAAAGCGATTGAAGTCGGCATTTATAAAACCACATCCATAAACTCAAAAGGTGAGAGTCAATCGTTCTACGGTCGCTTTCATGTTGTATTGAGAAAAGAAAATGGCGTTTGGAAAATATTGGTGGATACGGATTCTTCAGAAGGCAATACCATCTCCGAAAAGAACTTCCATTCCGCCCAACCGATTGAGTAATTCAAACCCGTTTGCTTTCTATCGCAGAATTTATCAGTTTAATGGAACGGAATCAGTCAAACCATCAATTTATTGATCCGCCCAAAAATGAAAATCGGAGTCATCCTACTTGCTGCTGGTTCTTCCTCCCGTATGGGGCAATCAAAACAACTCTTATCGGTTGGTGATGAACCCATGTTGGTAAAAATGGTGAAGGTATCACTTCGTGCAGGAGCAAGTCCGTTAATTGTGGTTTTGGGCTCCGAAGAAAATGTACACCGCGAAGTGATTGAAGATTTTCCTGTTGACGTTGTATCCAATCCTCTTTGGTCTACTGGAATGGGGAGCTCATTGAAGTGCGGAATCGATCATCTCACCACAAAGTTTGAAGATGTCGATGCCGCGATTGTTTTAGTCTGTGATCAGCCCCACGTTTCAAGTAAATACATTCAGTCGATTATTGAACGATACGAAATCACAAAGCGATCCATTGTAGCTTCTTTCTATGCTGGATCATCCGGAGTTCCTGTTTTATTTGATAAGAGTTTATTCCCTGAACTTTTGAATCTGAGCGATGAAGAAGGTGCCAAAAAATTACTTAAACAATATCCTCGTCATGCCGAGTTAGTCGATTTTCCTGAAGGCACCATTGACCTTGATACTCCTTCCGACTACGAACAGTTTTTAAAACGAAAACTTTAGGACAAAAAAAGAGATCACTCTTTTGGAGCAACCTCTCTTATATTGTCTACAGAATGTAGTTACACTTTGATCTCAACATCAACTCCACTTGGCAATTCAAGTTTCATTAATGCATCAACCGTCTTTGCGCTGTTTGAGTAGATGTCTACTAAACGCTTGAACGTACAAAGTTGAAATTGCTCACGTGCCTTTTTGTTAACGTGTGGAGAACGTAACACAGTGAACTTCTCTTTCTCTGTTGGAAGAGGTATCGGACCGCTAACCACAGCGCCCGTTGCTTTTACTGCTCTTACAATTTTCTCAGATGACTTGTCAACTAAGTTGTGATCGTAAGACTTCAACTTTATTCTGATTTTCTGGTTCATACTGTTTAGTTAAGGAAATCGTCTAAATCCTATTTATTATTTTACTGCTGCTGCACCCTTAACGTCTTCAATTACTTTCTCAGCCAAGTTCTTCGGAACTGGAGAATAGTGAGAGAATGTCAGGGATGCAGACGCACGACCTGAAGTAAGTGTTCTTAAATCGGTGATGTATCCGAAAAGTTCTTTCAATGGAACATCGGCCTTGATAAGCTGGGCACCTGAACGAGTGTCCATACCTTTCATAACACCACGCCTTCTGTTCAAGTCACCGGTTACAGAACCTGTGTATTCATCTGGTGTCATTACTTCCACAGACATAATAGGCTCCAACAATTGAGGAGCACATTTCTTAGCAGCTTCCTTGAATCCAATTCTTGCCGCCAATTCAAATGAAAGCGCATCCGAGTCAACATCATGGTATGAACCGTGATATACTCTAACCTTCATGTTATCAATTGGATATCCGGCCAATGAGCCGTTTACCATTGATTGCTCAAATCCTTTTTGAATTGCCGGGATGAATTCACGAGGAATAACACCACCCACAATATCATTAACGAATTCAAGACCTGGTTTATCTTCAGGACCCAGTTCTTCACGGGGACCGATTTCAAATACGATATCAGCAAACTTACCACGACCACCCGTTTGTTTCTTGTAAACTTCCTTGTGTTCAACTGACTTCGTAAGCGCTTCTTTGTAAGCAACCTGAGGAGCACCCTGATTAATCTCAACCTTGAACTCACGCTTCAAACGGTCGATGATAATTTCCAAGTGCAATTCACCCATTCCGCGAAGAATAACCTGACCCGTTTCGTGATCAGTATTAACGCGCAACGTTGGATCTTCTTCAACCAATTTAGAAATGGCCATACCTAACTTATCGGCATCAGCTTGTTTCTTTGGTTCAATTGCATAACCAATTACGGGCTCAGGGAATACCATTGATTCAAGAATTACCTTACGTTTTTCATCGCAAAGTGTATCTCCTGTTTTGATATCCTTAAAACCAACAACTGCACCAATATCACCTACTGTCAGTCGCTCGATTTGGTTTTGCTTATTTGCGTGCATTTGGAATACACGTGAAATTCTTTCTTTCTGCTCAGTACGTGTATTGTAAACGTAAGAACCAGATTCCAATACTCCGGAGTATGCGCGGATAAAGCATAAACGACCTACGAATGGATCCGTTGCAATTTTGAAAGCCAATGCTACGAATGGTTCTTTCTCATTGGGTAAAATTGATATAGGCTCGTTTGTATCTGGATTGATACCGATGATTTCATCCTTGTCTAAAGGTGAAGGCAACAGTTCCATTACATAATCAAGCATGGTTTGAACGCCTTTGTTCTTGAATGAAGAACCACACACCATCGGAACAATTTTCATGCTGATGGTTGCTTCACGCAATGCCTTCAAAATTTCTTCTGTAGAGATCGAATTAGGATCAACGAAATATTTTTCAATAAGTGTTTCGTCTACCTCCGCTACGGCTTCAAGAAGTTTCTCGCGATATTCTTTTGCCTCTTCAATCATATCTTCAGGTATCGGAATCTCCGTGAAGGTCATACCTTTATCATCCTCATTCCAGATGATACCCTTATTACCAACAAGATCAACAACACCTCTAAAGTTTTCTTCCGCACCGATTGGCAACTGAAGAGCAACTGCTTTACTTCCTAACTTCTCTTTTACTTGCTTACAAACATCTAAGAAGTCTGCACCAGAGCGGTCCATTTTATTAACGAAACCAATGCGGGCAACTTTGTAATTATCAGCCAGGCGCCAGTTTGTTTCAGATTGTGGCTCAACACCATCAACCGAGCTAAACAAGAACACCAAACCGTCAAGAACTCGCAACGAACGGTTTACTTCAACCGTAAAGTCAACGTGACCTGGAGTATCGATAATGTTAATATGATAATCGTTATCACGATATTTCCAATGTACAGTAGTAGCTGCAGACGTAATGGTAATACCTCTCTCCTGCTCTTGCGCCATCCAGTCCATTGTTGCTGCGCCATCGTGCACCTCACCAATTTTGTGGTTTACACCAGAGTAGTAAAGTATGCGTTCTGTTGTCGTGGTTTTTCCCGCGTCAATGTGAGCAGCAATACCAATGTTTCTGGTGTATCTTAAGTCTCTAGCCATGCTGTGAAGCTGAATTAAAATCTAAAATGTGAAAATGCTTTGTTCGCCTCCGCCATACGATGTGTATCGTCTTTCTTCTTAATAGCAGCACCTTCTCCTTTTGACGCTGCGATAATTTCAGCAGCCAATTTATCCATCATGGTTTTTTCGCCACGAAGACGGGCGTAGTCAATAAGCCATTTAATACTTAAACTCAATTTGCGTTCAGGACGAACTTCGATTGGTACCTGGAATGTTGCACCACCTACTCTGCGGCTCTTCACTTCAACGGCTGGTGAAAGATTGCTCATCGCACGCTTCCATACTTCGAGTCCCGGCTCGCTGGTTTTCTTTTCAATTAATTCTACTGCATCATAGAAAATGCTGTAGGCAACACTTTTCTTACCCGCTTCCATTAGGTAGTTAACGAACTTCGTTACTAATGTATCCTGAAACTTAGGGTCAGGAAGTAAATATCTTTTCTTTGGTTTTGACTTTCTCATCGCTTCTAAAGATTATTTTTTCTTAGCTTTTGCTGGCGCTCCTTTAGCAGGTGCAGCAGCAGCGGCTCCAGCCTTCGGACGTTTAGCACCATATTTCGATCTGCTTTGCTTACGGCCGTTTACACCAGCTGTGTCCAACGCACCACGAATGATGTGATAACGAACCCCTGGTAAATCTTTTACTCTTCCACCGCGAATCAACACGATAGAGTGTTCCTGTAAGTTGTGACCTTCACCAGGTATATAGGCGTTAACCTCTTTTCCATTGGTAAGACGAACGCGGGCTACTTTACGCATCGCTGAGTTCGGCTTTTTAGGTGTCGTTGTGTACACACGTGTACATACACCTCTGCGCTGAGGACATGAATCAAGCGCGGGTGATTTTGACTTAAACGTCAATTTCGTCCGGCCTTTTCTTACAAGTTGTTGAATGGTAGGCATTTATATTTAGTTTTATAAACCTCTCAAAAATTAGGACTGCAAAGGTATAATAAGAAACAAGGGAAGCAAAACCTTTTTCAAGAATTTCGAATCCATTCCCCTAGGTAAACCCTCTATTTAAAGGCATTTTCCACTAGGCCTCCCCAATCGTTCCCCCAAAATTCATGGGAAATTTGGGCATATCATCTGTTCTTTTAATCGCTCCAAAACTGGCTTCATACTTCTCAATATTGTCCTTAAGGGCCAATAAGAAGCGTTTTGCGTGCTCGGGAGTGATTACAATTCTGGATTTTACTTTCGCCTTTGGCACACCTGGCATAAGCCGAATGAAGTCAATTACAAACTCGCTATTGGAATGAGCAATCATTGCCAGATTGGAATAAATTCCTTCTGCGATTTCCTCCGAAAGCTCAATATTGATCTGATTTTGAGCCTGCTGTTTTTTGTTTTCTTCTGCCATGGCGTTTATAAAAAAGGGTTGATCCTTTTCAGAATCAACCCAAATTGACTTATCTAAAATTTAGACGTGTAGTTCGCGCTCTCTGTCTTTTGTACTACGCTCTGTAGCCGAAGTCATTGAATTCAACTCGTCTTCATGCGTAACCAACAGATCGTTGTATGCACGTTGTCCTGTACCAGCTGGTATCTTATGACCTACGATAACGTTCTCTTTCAAGCCCATTAAGAAGTCGGTCTTACCACGGATAGCAGCTTCGCTCAACACCTTCGTAGTTTCCTGGAAGGATGCTGCTGACAACCAGCTTTCTGTTTTCAAGGACGCCTGAGTAATACCCTGAAGCGTTGGTCTCGAAACTGCTGGCATAGCGTCACGAACTTCAACTATTTTCTGATCTCTTCTCTTCAATGCTGAGTTCTCGTCTCTAAGTTCACGGGCAGAAATAATCTGGCCTGGCTTAAGAATTGTCGAATCGCCAGCCTCAATAACAACCTTCTTATCCAAGATCAAGTCGTTATCTTCTCTGAACTGAAGTTTATCTACGTATTCATTAGTCAGGAAGCTTGTATCTCCTGGATCGATTATTTCAACTTTCTGCATCATCTGACTTACAATCGCCTCGATGTGCTTATCGTTGATCTTCACACCTTGCAGACGATATACTTCCTGAATTTCATTCACTAAATATTCCTGAACGGCTGTTGGGCCTTTGATCGAAAGAATATCCAATGGCGTGATCGATCCGTCTGAAAGTGGTTGCCCTGCTTTCACGAAGTCATTATCCTGAACAAGGATGTGCTTAGACAATGGCACCAAATATCTCTTCTGAACACCATCACGTGACTCAATGAAGATTTCTCTGTTACCACGTTTAATACCACCGTATGTTACTACTCCATCAATCTCACTTACTACCGCAGGATTCGATGGATTACGCGCTTCGAATAATTCCGTTACTCGTGGAAGACCTCCCGTGATATCGCGGGATTTACCCATGGTACGTGGAATCTTCGCCAACACCTGACCTGCCTTGATTTTCTCGGCAACATCAACTGCTAAGTGAGCTCCAACTGGAATGTTATATCCTTTAGTATCCGTCTTACCTTTTACTACAACCGCAGGGTTCTTGGTCTTATCACGTGTTTCGGTAATTACCTTTTCACGGTGACCAGTCTGCTCATCTGACTCTTCCTTGAATGTAACACCTTCAATGATCGACTCATATTCAATTACGCCATCAAATTCTGAAAGAATAACCGCGTTGTATGGATCCCAGAAACAAAGCTCGTCACCCTTCTCTACCTTCTGGCCATCTTTCACTTTCAAGAAAGCACCATACGGCACGTTGTTCGTGATCATCACTCTGCTTCTCTCAGTGTCTACAATTCTGATTTCACCAGTACGACCCATTACGACCTTCACTGATTTATCATCTTTATCGGTTGTATCAATGGTACGGATACCTTCGAATTCAAGTACACCACTGAACTTCGCCTTGATGTTTGCTTCAACAGCGATGTTAGAAGCAGTACCACCCACGTGGAAAGTACGAAGTGTCAACTGAGTTCCAGGCTCACCGATTGATTGTGCTGCAATTACGCCCACTGCATCACCGGCTTGTGCCATGTTGCCCGTTGCCAGGTTACGTCCATAGCATTTTGCACAACCACCAATTTGTGATTCGCAAGTAAGTAAAGAACGAATCTCAACTTCTTCAATGCTGGTTTCTTCGATCGTCTTCGCGATCTCATCTGTGATCTCCTGATTTGCATCACAAATCATTTCGTCATTGAGTGGATTGTAGATAGCGTGTACCGTTACACGACCTAAAATACGCTCACTCAATGGCTCTACGATATCTTCGTTGTCTTTCAAGGCAGTAACCTTCAAACCGCGAAGTGTTCCGCAATCTTCTTCAGTGATGACTAAGTCTTGCGCAACGTCTACTAATCTACGTGTCAAGTATCCAGCATCCGCAGTTTTTAACGCTGTATCCGCAAGACCTTTACGAGCACCGTGTGTAGAGATAAAGTACTCTAATACGTCTAGTCCTTCTTTGAAGTTAGATAAGATCGGATTCTCAATGATCGAACCAACGGAACCGGCAAGGTTCTTTTGTGGTTTCGCCATCAATCCTCTCATACCACCTAACTGACGAATTTGTTCTCTTGATCCACGAGCACCAGAGTGCATCATCATGTAGATCGAGTTGAACCCTTGCTCATCTTCCTCCAATTGCTTCATCAGCGTGTTTGTAAGAAGTGTGTTGGTTCTAGTCCAAATATCAATTACCTGGTTGTAACGTTCGTTATCGGTGATAAGACCCATCATGTAGTTGTTCCAAACACTGGCAACTTCACCTTGTGCAGTAGCAACCAATTTCTCTTTCTCAGCTGGAATTTTAACATCGTCCAAGCCCATTGAAAGACCGCCTTTATAGGCCATCTGGAAGCCTAACTCCTTAATATCATCTAAGAACTTGGCTGTCTTTGCCTGACCAGCCAATTTGAAAACGTCAGCAATAATCGTCTGAAGTTTCTTCTTGGTTAGTAACTCATCAACAAAACCAACTTCTTCCGGCACATATTGGTTAAAGATCACACGACCTGCAACCGTTTCGATTACTCCATAAGAGAATTCTCCAGTTTTCTTATCCTTTACACTAGCACGTACTTTAATAGTAGCATGTTTAGAAAGTTTACCTTCGTTATAAGCGATGATAACCTCTTCTGCTGAGAAGAAACGTTTTCCTTCACCTTTTATATTACGTTCTGGTGTGCTCTTTCTTCCTTTAGTCAGGTAGTAAAGACCCAACACCATGTCTTGAGAAGGTACAGTAATAGGCGCACCGTTAGCAGGGTTCAGGATGTTATGTGATGAAAGCATCAATAACGAAGCCTCCAAAACTGCTTCCTGTCCTAGTGGAACGTGAACGGCCATCTGATCACCGTCAAAGTCAGCGTTAAAGGCTGTACATACGAGCGGGTGTAACTGGATTGCTTTTCCTTCGATCAACTTTGGTTGGAAAGCTTGTATACCTAATCTGTGAAGCGTTGGAGCACGGTTCAAAAGAACGGGATGTCCTTTCAATACGTTTTCCAAAATATCCCAGATTACTGGATCTTTTCTGTCAACAATTTTCTTCGCAGACTTCACCGTCTTCACAATACCTCTTTCGATCAGCTTGCGAATAATAAAGGGCTTGAATAATTCAGCTGCCATATCTTTTGGCAAACCGCACTCATGCAATTTCAACTCAGGTCCTACAACAATTACCGAACGACCAGAGTAGTCAACACGCTTACCCAGTAAGTTCTGACGGAAACGTCCTTGCTTACCTTTCAACATGTCACTCAATGATTTCAACGCGCGGTTTCCATCGGAACGTACTGCGTTTACTTTTCTTGAGTTATCGAATAATGAATCGACAGCTTCCTGAAGCATACGTTTCTCGTTACGGAGAATTACTTCTGGCGCTTTAATATCAATCAATCTCTTCAGACGGTTGTTACGAATAATAACGCGTCTGTAAAGATCATTTAAATCTGATGTTGCAAAACGACCACCATCCAACGGCACAAGTGGACGTAATTCAGGTGGAATTACTGGAACCATCTTGATCACCATCCATTCTGGTTTGTTCTCTATACGAGTTCTTGCATCACGGAACGCTTCAACTACTTTCAAACGCTTCAAGGCTTCTGCCTTACGTTGTTGAGAAGTATCAGTCGCAGCCTGGTGACGTAAATCGTATGATAACTGGTCAAGTTGTGTACGTGACAATAACATTTCCAACGCATCAGCACCCATCTTGGCAATGAACTTCTTAGGATCATTGTCATCGAGTAATTGATTCTCGCGTGGAAGTTTATCTAAAATATCAAGGAATTCTTCTTCCGTTAAGAAGTCGAGTCTGTTGATACCATCTTCTTCTTTAACACCCGGTTGAATTACAACGTAGCGCTCGTAGTAGATGATCTGATCAAGCTTCTTTGTAGGAAGACCGATCAGGTATCCAATCTTATTCGGTAAAGAACGGAAATACCAGATATGAGCAACCGGTACCACCAATTCGATGTGACCCATTCGCTCGCGTCTTACTTTCTTTTCAGTAACCTCTACACCGCAACGGTCACAAATAATTCCTTTGTAACGAATGCGTTTGTATTTACCACAATGACATTCCCAGTCTTTTACCGGACCGAAAATACGCTCACAAAACAAACCACCCATTTCAGGTTTGTAGGTTCTGTAGTTGATGGTTTCCGGTTGTGTCACTTCACCATGTGAACTTTCCAGAATTGACTCTGGAGAAGCTAGACTAATGGTGATCTTAGAGAAGTCGCTGTTGATCCTTTTATTTTTTCTGAAAGACATGCTGTTGAAGAGTTTTCAGTTTACAAATTCTTTTTAGTGTATAGTCGATGGTTCATAGCCGATAGTAACAATGGACTATCGACTATGGACTGTTAACTATTAATCCATAGTAATCTCAAGTGCGAGACCTCTGAGTTCATGTACCAATACGTTGAATGACTCTGGTATATTCGGCTTGCGCATGTTTTCGCCTTTAACAATGGCTTCGTATGCTTTCGCGCGACCAATAACGTCATCCGACTTAATGGTAAGAATCTCCTGAAGAATATGTGCTGCACCGAATGCCTCGATCGCCCAAACCTCCATTTCTCCGAAACGCTGACCACCGAATTGAGCTTTACCACCCAATGGTTGTTGCGTGATGAGAGAGTAAGGCCCGATAGAACGTGCGTGCATCTTATCATCAACCAAGTGACCAAGTTTCAGCATGTATGCCATACCTACTGTAACAGGTTGATCAAACTTGTCTCCGGTTAAACCGTCATACAAATAAGTTCTTCCAAACTTCGGTAAGCCTGCTTCTGTAAGTTCTTTATCTACTTGCTCTAAGGATGCTCCATCAAAAATCGGAGTAGCATATTTTCTTCCCAGTTTATGACCTGCCCATGCAAGAACAGTTTCATAAATCTGACCCAAGTTCATACGCGAAGGTACACCGAGCGGGTTCAAGCAAATATCTACTGGTGTTCCGTCTTCTAGGAAAGGCATGTCTTCTGCTCGTACAATACGCGCAACAACTCCTTTATTCCCGTGACGACCCGCCATCTTATCTCCTACTTTCAACTTACGTTTCTTAGCAACGTATACTTTTGCCAATTGAACGATACCCGTTGGTAACTCATCACCTACTTCAAGTGTAAAGCGTTCACGCTTAAATTCACCTGAATATGTGTTGCGTTTGTTCAAATAGTTCTTAACCGTCTGAGCAATTAAATCATTGGTATGATCATCTGTTGACCAGTTCTCCAAGCTAATGTCAGCAATCAAATTTACCTCTTCAGGCACGTTGTAATTGCTTTCATCACGGTAGATGTTCTTGTCAGGGAAAAGATTGTTTTCAATCACCTTACCTGTGAACTTCACGCCTTTGGTTACTAACTCATCACCAAACTTATGCTTCACACCGTTGCTGGTTTTGCCATTCAACAGGTGAGTCAATTTGTTGATCATCTCGGTACGAAGATCTAAAAGATTCTTGCTGTACTTGTTCTTCAGCGCATCCAACTCCTTCTTCGACTTCGTGCGAACATCTTTGTCGCGTTTTGGTCTTGAGAAAAGTTTTACATCGATAACAACACCTTTCAATGATGGTGGTGCCTTCAATGAAGCATCTTTCACATCGCCTGCTTTGTCACCAAAGATGGCGCGCAATAATTTTTCTTCCGGTGTTGGATCAGTCTCTCCTTTAGGAGTGATTTTACCAATCAGGATATCGCCTTCTTTAACCTCTGCTCCTACGCGGATGATACCATTCTCATCAAGATGCTTAACAGCCTCTTCGCTTACGTTTGGTATTTCAGATGTTAATTCTTCTTCTCCGCGTTTGGTATCGCGCACTTCCAATTCAAATTCTTCAACGTGAATAGAAGTGTAGATATCTTCACGAACAACTTTCTCAGAAATTACAATCGCATCCTCGAAGTTGTAACCTTGCCAAGGCATGTATGCCACAAGCAAATTGCGTCCTAATGCAAGCTCACCATTCTGAGTTGCATAACCTTGACACAAAGGCTGGCCCTTCACTACTTTCTCACCCTTCTTAACAAGAGGCGTTAAGTTGATACAAGTATCCTGGTTCGTTCTTCTGAACTTGATTAAATTATAAGTCTTGAACTCGTCATCGAAACGAACAAGTTCTTGCTCTTCTGATACTTCGTATTTAATAACAATTTTCTTAGCATCAACGAATTCAGCGACGCCATTGCCTTCTGCAAGGATGAGTGAACGTGAATCCAATGCTACGCGTCCTTCAAGACCAGTACCAACGATTGGTGCTTCCGGTCTCAACAACGGAACAGCCTGACGTTGCATGTTCGAACCCATCAGGGCACGGTTAGCATCATCATGTTCTAAGAATGGAATCATTGATGCCGCAACCGATACGATCTGGTTAGGCGCAATGTCCATGTATTTCAATTCTTTCGGTTCAATTACCGGGAAGTCACCTTCAAAACGTGCCTTAACTTTTTCGTCTTCAAACTCACCATTTGCTTTCAGCTTTTCTTTTGCCTGTGCAATGTGGTGGGTATCTTCTTCTTCAGCCGTTAAGAAAATTACGTTATCCTTAATTTTCACCTTGCCATTTTCAACCAAACGATAAGGGGTTTCAATGAAGCCCATCTTATTTACTTTGGCGTGAACGCAAAGCGAAGAAATCAAACCGATGTTTGGACCTTCTGGTGTTTCAATAGTACACAGACGACCGTAGTGAGTATAATGTACGTCACGTACTTCGAAACCTGCACGCTCTCTTGAGAGACCACCGGGACCGAGTGCCGACATTCTTCTCTTGTGTGTAATCTCAGCCAGTGGATTGGTTTGATCCATGAATTGAGAAAGCTGATTGGTTCCGAAGAACGAATTGATAACCGATGATAACGTACGCGCGTTGATCAAATCAACAGGCTTGAAATCTTCGTTATCGCGAACGTTCATTCTTTCTTTGATGGTTCTTGCCATACGCGCAAGACCTACACCAAACTGAGAATATAACTGCTCACCTACTGTTCTTACTCTTCTGTTAGACAAGTGATCGATATCATCGACAACTGCTTTCGAGTTGATCAAGCCGATAAGGTATTTCACGATTAAGATGATATCATCTTTCGTTAATACGCGTTGATCGTAGCTTAGATCAAGACCTAACTTCTTGTTAATTCTATAACGACCTACTTCACCCAAGTCATAACGTTTCTCACTGAAGAACAAGCTCTGGATAATATCGCGAGCGGTTTGTTCATCGGGAGCTTCCGTATTTCTTAACTGACGGTAGATGTATTCAACGGCTTCTTTCTCAGAGTTTGAGGTATCCTTAGCAAGCGTGTTGAATATGATATTGTAATCGGTAATATTAATGTCTTCGCGGTGTAAGATGATTGACTTAACACCAGACTCAACAATAACATCAGCGTCTTCAGCAGAGATCGTGTGATCACGCTCCAACAACACTTCGTTACGATCGATCGAAACCACTTCGCCAGTATCCTCATCCACGAAATCTTCAGTCCATGTCTTCAGAACCCGGGCAGCCAGTTTACGGCCGATGGTTTTCTTTAATGTATTCTTGTTGGCCTCAACTTCTTCAGATAGTCCGAAGAGATCAAGGATATCCTTATCTGAACCATAACCGATTGCACGAAGCAACGTGGTTACAGGGAATTTCTTCTTACGGTCGATGTACGCGTACATCACTGCGTTAACATCGGTAGCAAACTCGATCCATGATCCCTTAAACGGAATGATACGGGCCGAGTAAAGTTTAGTACCATTGGTGTGCTTGCTCATTGCGAAGAACACGCCTGGTGAACGGTGTAATTGAGAAACGATTACACGCTCCGCTCCATTGATCACGAAAGAACCTTTCACGGTCATGTATGGAATGTTGCCAAGGAAAACTTCTTGTTCCATGGTTTCAAAATCCTCATTGTCCTCATCATTACAAGTAAGGCGCAACTTGGCTTTTAACGGAACGGAGAACGTTAATCCCCTATCGATACATTCGTCAACAGAATATTTTGGAGGATCGATGGTGTAATCAACAAACTCAAGAACGAAGTTTTCGCGCGAATCGCTGATGGGGAAATTTTCTGCGAACACCTTATAAAGGCCTTCGTTTTGTCTTCTTTCAGCTGGCGTTTCGATCTGTAAAAAATCTTTGAACGACTGGAGTTGAAGGTCCAGAAAGTCGGGGTATTCTAGCACTTTCTCAATTGAAGAGAAATCTATTCTACCGGTAGTAGTCTTCTTTGCCAAGGTAATTTAACGTTTAAGTTCTTAAGTCCTGGACGAGAACTAGATAATTTCAGTTGTTTGGGCACAAATAGGAATAGACCCCGTTCCTCCCGATCTTCATCGGGACGGAAACGGGGTCTAACCGAAGTGTTAGACGGTACCCTTCGTCTTGCAGAAGATTACTTCAACTCAACTTCGGCACCAGCCTCAACGAGTTGTTTCTTCAAGTTTTCTGCTTCGTCTTTAGGTAATCCTTCTTTGATAGTCTTAGGAGCGCCATCTACTAAATCCTTAGCTTCTTTCAAGCCAAGACCAGTAAGGTCTTTCACTAACTTAACGATTTGAAGTTTGTTCGGGCCAGCAGCCTTCAACACAACATCAAAGTTAGTTTTCTCTTCAACAGCAGCACCAGCGCCACCGCCCGCTGCAGGACCCGCTACAACAGCAGCAGCCGCAGGCTCGATTCCGTAATTTTCTTTAAGGTAAGAAGCAAGTTCGGTTACTTCTTTAACAGTGAGTTCAACCAGTTGATCTCCTAGAGCTTTGATGTCAGCCATTTTCGTAAAAGTTTAATTAATTCAGTTCAGTAAAATTATTTAGTACCACGTTCTTCCAGTGCCTTAACAAGACCAGCCAATGTATTCTTACTGCTAACGAGAGCAGAGATAACATTTTTAGCAGGAGCTTGAAGTGCTGCAAGTACATCGCCAATGAGCTCGTTCTTAGACTTCAGCTCAACTAGCATTTTTAAGTTTTCATCTCCAATAAATAAATCAGAGTTGATAGATGCTGCTTTCAACACAGGTTTGCCTTCCATCTTCGTGCGGAATTCCTTGATCACCTTTGCTGGAGTGTTGCCCGATTCTTTGGAGAAAATTACTCCTGAGAAACCTTTCAACGTACCGAACATTGGAGAGAAATCTGCATTCTTCTGTCTTTCAAGTGCTTTTTGAATTAACGTGTTTTTGTAAACACGATATTCAACACCGCTCTTAAAGCACAGTCTTCTAAAGTTATTCACTTGTGCTACGGTAAAACCAGAAGCATCGGTGATATAGAAGTGACTGTTGTTAGCAAACTTATCCGAAAGCTCGTCTATGATTTTTGCTTTTTCTTCTCTAGTCATGTCTTTAAATCTTAACGCCAGTTATTGAACTACGATCAATCGCGATCCCTGGACTCATCGTTGTTGAAAGTGTAATACTCTTAAAGTATTCTCCTTTCGCAGAGGCAGGTTTTAACTTGGCAACAACATTAATCATCTCCATGGCATTGTCTCTGATTTTATCAGCAGAGAAGGAAGCTCTACCAATGCCCACGTGGATGACACCTTGTTTATCAATTTTGAAGTCGATTTTACCGGCTTTTACTTCTTTCACCGCTTTACCAACTTCGAGCGTAACAGTTCCTGATTTAGGGTTCGGCATAAGTCCGCGAGGACCAAGTACTTTTCCAAGCTTACCTACTTTTGCCATTACCGTTGGCGTACAGATAATCACATCGATGTCTGTCCATCCAGCTTCAATCTTTTTGATGTACTCATCTAAGCCAACATGTTCTGCACCTGCGTCTTTCGCATCCTGTTCTTTATCAGGCGTGCAAAGCACAAGTACACGTACCAACTTACCAATTCCGTGAGGTAAGGCAACTACTCCGCGAACCATTTGATCTGACTTCTTAGGGTCTACACCCAAACGAATGTCCAAATCAACTGAAGAGTCAAACTTTACAAAAGTGATGTCTTTTACAAGGCCTGATGCATCATCCAAAGAATATTCTTTCTCCAGATTGATTTTCGCAAGGACTGCTTTTCTGTTTTTAGAAATTTTCGCCATGCTCTTAATTATTTATCCCAAGGGGGAGTTCCTGATACTGTAATACCCATGCTACGTGCAGTACCTGCTACCATCTTCATTGCAGATTCAACTTTGAATGCATTGAGGTCAGGCATTTTGGTTTCTGCGATGGTCTTCACTTGATCCCAAGTGATAGCGCCTACTTTCGCACGGTTCGGTTCCGCGGAACCTTTTTGTTTTTTTGCTGCATCTAAAATCAGGATTGCAGCTGGTGGGGTTTTGATTACGAAGTCAAACGACTTGTCGTTGTAAATGCTAATCAAAACCGGCAATACTTGTCCTGGCTTGTCCTGTGTACGCGCATTGAATTGCTTACAAAAGTCCATAATGTTCAGACCTTTGGAACCCAACGCAGGTCCAATTGGAGGTGCCGGATTAGCTTGACCGCCTTTTACCTGTAATTTTAGATAACCTATAATTTGCTTTGCCATGTTATCTTAATCTTGCTTTTCTACCTGCATATAACTTAACTCCACTGGCGTATTCCTGCCAAAAATTTTCACCATCACGTTGAGTTTCTTTTTGTCTTCAAAAATTTCCTCAACATTTCCGGTAAATCCGCTGAATGGACCATCCATTACTTTTACAGATTCACCTTTAATAAACGGTGTATCGAGTTTTACCTCGAATTCGTCAATCTCATCAACTTTACCGAGAATTCTGTTAACCTCTGATTGACGAAGAGGAACAGGATCTTTGGAAGCACCGGTGCCGTTGTTACCGAGAAAACCAATTACGCCAGGAATACTATTTACTGCGTGGTTGGCTTCTCCGTTCGAGAGATCTGCGGAAAGAAGAATGTAGCCAGGGAAGAAATTCCTTTCTCTTACCCGTTTCTTACCATTCCTCATTTCATATACCTTTTCTGAAGGAATCATGACCTGGGGGATAAAATCCACCAGCTTGGAGCGTTCGATTTCAGTTTCCAGGTAGGCTTTCACCTTTTTTTCCTGGCCACTGACAACCCTGAGTACATACCATTTCAGCTCGCCCATTACCTCTAGAATTAAAATTCTCTATAAAACCACTGAATACCGGATTTGAAAACCCAGTCCATTGCGCCAATAACCACTGCAAAAATGGCGGAGGCCACTAATACAAGGATTGCGCTCCCTTGAAGTTCACTATACTTAGACCAAGTAACTTTGTTCTTGATCTCGTCCCATGACTCAGCGATATAGGTTATTAACTTATTCATCAATCTATATTTGATTACGTGACGTCTTTCGGATCACTTTAACATTCCAAATTTTAGCACGGGTGGAGAGATTCGAACTCCCATCAGCGGTTTTGGAGACCGATATTCTACCCTTGAACTACACCCGTTTGTTGTCCTTACATGTTTCTGGGCTTTTCTTTTTGAGCTACACCCGACCTCCTTAGCTCAAAAAGGACTGCAAATGTAGAAGAAAAAGCAGAAACCCGAAAGCCTCAGAGCAAAAAGACAGAAAGATTTATTAAAACACTAACAACGTAGTTCTAAGTTGCTGCGCCTCAATTAATTAAAAAAGCAGAAAGTGGAATTAACCAGCTTTCTGCTTTTACATTATGCTTATAGACTCTTAGTCTAAAATTTCAGTTACCTGACCAGATCCTACTGTACGACCACCCTCACGGATAGCGAAACGTAGACCTTTTTCCATCGCAATCTTATTGATCAATGTCACTTCGATAGAGATGTTATCTCCAGGCATCACCATTTCAACACCTGCTGGAAGCATACACTCGCCAGTAACGTCTGTTGTACGGAAATAAAACTGAGGGCGGTATTTGTTAAAGAATGGAGTGTGACGACCTCCTTCTTCTTTAGACAATACGTAAACTTCAGCTTTGAATTTAGCGTGAGGAGTAACAGAGTTTGGCTTACAAATAACCATACCTCTCTTGATCTGCTCTTTTTCAATACCGCGAAGCAATAAACCTACGTTATCACCAGCTTCTCCTCTGTCAAGAATCTTACGGAACATTTCAACACCTGTGATAGTGGATTCCAAATTCTCAGCACCCATACCAAGGATCTGAACTTTATCACCTGAGTTGATAACGCCTCTTTCAATTCTACCAGTAGCAACCGTACCACGACCAGTGATCGAGAACACGTCTTCTACAGGCATCAAGAAATCTTTATCAATCAAACGAACTGGGATCGGAATGAAATTATCAACCGCATCCATCAATTCTTCTACTTTCGCAACCCATGCTGGTTCGCCATTCAATGCACCAAGTGCAGAACCTCTGATCACTGGCATAGTATCGCCAGGGAAAGAGTAAGCTGACATCAACTCACGAACTTCCATTTCAACAAGATCCAACAATTCGGCATCATCAACCAAGTCAACTTTGTTCATGAATACAACAAGAGCAGGTACACCTACCTGACGAGCCAAAAGAATGTGCTCGCGTGTTTGTGGCATAGGTCCGTCAGTTGCAGCAACTACCAGGATAGCACCGTCCATTTGGGCAGCACCGGTAACCATGTTCTTCACATAATCCGCGTGACCTGGACAGTCAACGTGAGCATAGTGACGAGTTAACGTTGCGTACTCAACGTGTGAGGTGTTGATGGTAATACCTCTTTCTTTTTCTTCAGGAGCATTATCAATAGAAGAGAAATCTCTCATTGATGCAAGTCCTTTTGAAGCTAATACTTTTGTAATAGCTGCAGTTAACGTTGTTTTCCCGTGATCTACGTGACCAATGGTTCCAATGTTTACGTGCGGCTTCGAGCGGTCGAATGTTTCTTTTGCCATATTTGAAAATCCCTGTTTAAAGTTTAAAGTGTATACTCATTAAATTGTTTAATAATCTAATTGCTCTTCTCGTTAAAGAAGAACTACACCCCAAACATGATAAGCCTTCGAATAAGGGTTATTCGTCTGCCTTTCGGCAGTTTGAATTTCTGATACGTTTCGATGTTCGCTACACATCCGCCATCCGAAATTCATTTTAATTTCAATCTTTCAATAAAACAGAGCCACTCCCTGTCATTCAATTTCAACTGAAGCTGAGCTTTAGTGAAGATTTCACTTACCTCAACAGCCTGATAAAAATCTGAGCTGTTGAAGAGAATTGAACTCTCGACCTCTTCCTTACCAAGGAAGTGCTCTACCCCTGAGCTACAACAGCTTAATGCCGTTCCCTGTTATCGCATAACAGAATACTGCTCCAATGAGCGGGAGACGAGGCTCGAACCCGCGACCTATAGCTTGGAAGGCTATCGCTCTACCAACTGAGCTACTCCCGCAATTAAGTTCCAAAGTTTCGAGTCTTAAGTTCAAAGTTGCGCCACAATCGAAATGCTGCGAAAACTTTAAACTCTAAACTTTGAACTATGGTCCTGTGGGGAAGCAAGGATTCGAACCTTGGAAGTCATAAGACAACAGATTTACAGTCTGTCCCAGTTGGCCGCTTTGGTACTTCCCCCTCTAATATTTTAAAAGAACAACTCTTTTCGTCCAACATTTCCTTCGTTTGAAGGAGCGTTTTGAAAAAGAGAGTGCAAAATTATACGCTTTTCCACTTTTTCAAAACTTATATCCACATTTTCGCAGATATTAATTAAAAAGAGGATTGAGTTCACATTGCGATAATTCGTAATCACCTGTATCAAAGTGGAGTCTCCACCAAAACCTTACAAGGAAGGATAAGGAAGGATACAGCAAGGATGACGAACCTTCCCCAATAAGCAACACTACTTCGTTTCCAGCCATACTTTCAGGAATGTTACAAATACTCACATCGCAATAATTTCCGTAATCACCCCTTCACCAAATTCTTTCTTGAATACCTCTAGTATATGTGATTTGTGCAGAGAGAAATCGTGGCGCATGGTGGGTGAATCAAACTCTACAAACAGAACCTTATTTCGGATGTATAATTTCTTGGTTCGCTTGGCGATGGGTTTGCCAACCAATCGCTCCCATGATTCAATGAGATTCGCCTCATCGAATTTTGCAGTGAGTCTATAGGTATTGAAAAGCTCGCGAATGGCCTGGCCTACGGATTGAAAATCATTTTTGCCTTTACTGCTCATATGGAATCACCTTTCCTTTGTTTACTGCAAACACAACTGCCGGGACTTTGATTCTCTCTAACAGACCTTTTGTTCTTTCGGGCCGGGCATCGGATATAAATAATTGTCCCAAATCTAATTTAATTAGCTCCAGAAGCCTATCGATTCTGAAATCATCCAGCTTATCGAAGATATCATCTAATAAGAGTATGGGCTTATAGCCCTTATGCTGTTTCACTATTTCAAACTGGGCCAGCTTCAATGCAATAATGAATGATTTCTGTTGGCCTTGCGATCCTAATTTTTTTAAATCAGAAAAACCTAACGAAAATTGATAATCATCCCGGTGAATTCCAAAACTGGTGCGCTGAAGGGCTAAATCTTTTTGGCGTGTGCTAACCAATTCTTTTGAAAAATCTTTTGTCTTCAGTTCACAACGATATTCCAAATCCGTTTCCTCGTTATCCTCCACGATAAATTGAAAGTACTTTTTAAAAACAGGCAGAAATTCTTTCGCAAAAAGATCGCGCCTTTCAAAAATCGATTTCCCCAATTTCACCAATACCTGATCGAACGATTCCAACACAATCCAATCGGGATTACCTCTTTCTGAGAACATCTTCAATAAACTATTACGCTGCTTCAATGCATGATTGTATTGCATCAAATCTTCGAGGTAGCGCTTATCTAATTGAGAGATGATACTGTCGAAAAATTTCCTGCGCGTTTCACTTCCCTCTTTTACCAGGTCAACGTCATCGGGAGCAATGAGAACAACCGGATATTTACCAATGTGTTCACTTAGTTTTTCGTATTCGGATCCATCTTCCAGAAAGACTTTTTTAGAACCGATCTGAACAGAGCTTGCAATCTCTTTTGAAGTTGAGTCAATCTGAAATTTGCCCTTCACCATAAAATAGTTCTGGTCGTGAAGAATGCATTGATGATCGGAAGAAGAAAACGCGCTTTTCGTCAGCGATAAATAATAAATCGCATCGAGAAGATTGGTCTTTCCACTGCCGTTCTTGCCCACCAAAACATTGATTCTGGAAGAGAAATGAAGATTAGCCTCTTCATAATTCTTAAAGTTGAGTAACTGTAGTTGCGTTAAGTGCATGTAGAATGTTGAGGAAAGTTTGGCTAATGTTCGTTTGGGGGTTATTTTCGCAACTCAGATTCAAAAATAGGGATATGCCTACGACAACCAAAGCGAAGAATGAGCCAGCAGTGGCATCGAAAAAGGGAGATACTCAGTTCTCGAAAGAAACATACCTCTATTGGTACGAGAGCATGCAATTGATGCGCAAGTTCGAGGAGAAGGCAGGACAGCTTTATGGAATGCAGAAAATAAAGGGCTTTTGTCATTTATATATAGGGCAAGAAGCGTGTGCGGCAGGTGCGGCATCAGCGCTTAGAAAAGGAGATAAGTGGATTACAGCATACCGAGATCACGGGCAACCTCTTGCGTTGGGGACTGATCCAAAAGCGATCATGGCCGAGCTTTATGGCAAAGCGACCGGGACCACAAAAGGTAAAGGCGGGTCAATGCACATTTTCGATAAAGAAGTTGGTTTCATTGGAGGTCATGGTATTGTTGGTGCGCAAGTGCCATTGGGTGCCGGGATTGCCTTCGCAGAAAAATATAACAAGACGGGTAATCTGTGCATTTGCTACATGGGTGATGGTGCCGTTCGTCAAGGTGCTTTTCACGAAGCGTTAAACCTGGCGATGCTGTGGAAATTACCTGTGATTTTTGTGATCGAAAACAATGGTTACGCCATGGGCACTTCGGTACAGCGCTCATCAAATGTAACTGAACTATATACATTAGGTGAAGCCTACGATATGCCGTCCGAACCGGTTGATGGTATGAAAGTAGAAGATATTCACAATTCGGTAGCTCGCGCAGCGGAACGTGCCCGTGCGGGTGATGGGCCTACCCTTCTTGAATTCAGAACCTATCGTTATAAAGGACATTCAATGTCCGATCCTCAGAAATACAGAACCAAGGATGAAGTTGAAAGCTACAAACAACGCGATCCGGTTGAAGTTACACGCCAAACCATTATGAAATTAAAGCATGCCACCGAAGCTGATCTTGAAGTTATCGATCAGAAAATCAATGGCCAGGTAGAAGAAAGCGTGAAGTTTGCAGAAGAATCACCTTATCCTGACCCATCTGAGGCACTCACGGATATCTACGTGCAGACCGACTATCCTTTTATTATGGATTGATATGTCGCTGTTTTACACCCTTTTCGGGGAAAAGACCCAATTTGTTTAATATCATCTAATTTGTAGTTTTGCGCCCCCTCCCAAAGCTTATCAGGAGAGGAAAATATACATAGACAATGGCTAAGAAGAAGGAAGAACACAAGCACGAACTCCTCGAGAATTCGGAAGCATTAAAAGAAAAATTAGTAGTAGCAGAAGGTTGGATTGAACAAAACCCTAAAACGGTTATTGGCGCTGCTCTCGTAATATTATTAGTTGTTGGCGGCTACTTTGGCTTCACCTACTATAAGAACAACCAAAACGTACAGGCACAAAAAGATATGTTCCAGGCCGTTTATTATTTCGAAGCAGACAGCTTAAACCTGGCTTTGAATGGAGATGGTAACAACCTGGGCTTTTTAGCAATCATTGAAGATTATGGAATTACTGACGCTGGTAATCTTGCTAGCTTCTATGCAGGAGCAAGCTATTTGAAACAAGGTAAATATGAATTGGCTCGCTTGTATCTCGAAGACTTTAGTTCAAATGATTTATTAGTGCAAGCCCGTGCTTATAGCCTGGTGGGTGATGCTTATATGGAAGAACAGAAGTATGAAGACGCTGCCAAGTTTTATAACAAAGCTGCGAACTACAAACCAAACAAATTCTTTTCTCCTACCTATTTAATGAAGGAAGCGCTGGCGTATGAAAAATTAAATCAGAACGACAAGGCAAAGGAAGCATACGATAAGGTGATCAGTCAATATTGGGATTCTTCTGAGTACAACAACGCGCGTAAATTCAAAGCAAGATTGGAAAATAACTCTTAAGCGCACTTTAGAATTTGAAGAAAAAGGGATTGTGTAAAAACACGATCCCTTTTTTATTTCTATTTTTATATTAAATGCTTACGTTATGAATGCGACAGAAATCAAAAAAGAACTTCATGAATACATTGAGGACGCTGATGACCGTGTGCTAAAACTTATTTATGGAATGGTCTTGGCCGACAAGCAATCCTACGAGATTCCGGATTGGCATAAAACTGTTTTGAATGAAAGATTGGAACATTATGAACAGAACCCGGAAAGCGCAATTAGCTGGGAGGAGCTAAAAGCTAAAATTGAAAAGATGCGATGAAATACTCGCTTATTTTTTCTCAAGGAGCAGAACGTGATATTATTGAGTCGATACAATGGTATAACGAAGCGAAAGAAAAACTGGGATTTGAATTTAATGCTCATGTAAATGAAAAGCTATCACAGCTTGTTGAAAGTCCATTACATTATTCTATTCGTTTCAATACTATTCGCGCATCGAAAGTCAATCATTACCCTTATCTCATCTACTTCAAGATTAATAACCAAAATGCCACCATATTAGTCTTAGGTGTTTTGCATACCAGCAGAGATCCACAAACAATAAAAAAAAGAAAATAAAAGACATACTAAAATGGCAGGAGTACTCACATCAGGAAAAGTAAAAAGTGCAGTCAATCTTTCGAAGAAGAAATTTGCTATCGTTGTCGCGGAGTGGAATGATGAGATCACTGATGCGCTTGTTCAACGTGCTGTAACTACATTGCTTGAGCACGGTGTGAAAAAAGAAAACATCATTCGGAAAAATGTACCCGGCACATTCGAATTATCACTTGGTGCAATGTGGATGGCCGAACAGAAAGAGATACATGCCGTAATTTGTTTGGGTTGCGTTATACAAGGTGATACACCTCACTTCGATTACATCTGCCAAGCCGTTGCGTACGGCATTACTGAGGTTGGATTAAAAACAAAGAAGCCAACCATTTTTGGTGTACTCACTACTCTCACAAAACAACAAGCCTTCGATCGTGCCGGTGGCAAGCTTGGAAACAAAGGTGAAGAGGCTGCGTTGACTGCGATTAAGATGTTGAATTTCTAAGGCGATAGTGACCTCCAACTCCAGTGTTGATGAAAAGACTCAGTCTGTTTAACGTATTTGAGAGTATACGTTAAGAATCTGGGAAGAAAATCTGTCTACCATGTATTAGGTATTACGCTAACACAGCCTTCGTCACTTTTCTATAAACAAAAGAGTGATAAATATGCCTGCGGGCAAAACGATCAGGGTTATCGGAGTTTATAAATTTGTTATAAATGTTTTTTGGCAGTCCAAAATATTCGTAACTGCTACCATCAGCAAAATTTATCTGAAGTGTTTGGGCTTTATACAAAAAGTCGATCAGCTTTGACGATGTAATTACTTCGGTATATTGCTGGAGTTGTTGCGCGTGTGTTTCAGGTGCAATGCTCACCAAAAGGTGGTATGCTTCTATACAGGCCTTGCTTTTTTCTTCGGCTTCATGCTTTGCATCAGCATTATCCTGAAATTTATCCGGATGCCAATCCTTCATAAAATTCCGGTAAATCGTTTTCAATTCCTTCAATTCTACGTCTTTATCAACGCCTAGAAGCTTTCTGGATTCAATTATCTTTTTCATTCGGGCGCAAAAATAGACTATTTAATCATACGTGGCTGGTCATTAACGCTGAAGAAAGACACCATGCAATATTTAAAAGGCATTTGTGCAAAGTGGAATTATCTGTAACGCAGGATTTATCCCCGATTTAGGGGATTGACTAGAATTGCAGGGTAATGGTATCTTTAACTATTCTATAAACCATAAATATCATTCTCATGAAAAAAATAATCCTCACCCTTTTTTGCTTAGTTCTAGTTAGCGGCTTTGCCTCTGCACAAGTTTACTTTCGAGCAGGAGGTGGCTATACTCTCCCGATTGCTACTGAATCTGTTGGAGAAATGCAAACAGAAACAGAATCCTACGATGGTAATAATTACACCGACACGGATAAAACAAAAAATGTATCTGCCTCATACGGCTCAGGAATTAACTTCAATGCTGGTGGAGGCTTTATGTTTTCAGAGTTCTTGGGAGTTGATCTCAACATCAGCTATCTAATAGGAAAGAAATATGAGACAGGTAATAGTTACAAATTTTACAATAATGGTACACTTAATGGCACAGATGAGACCATCATAACCACAAATTCAAAAGCAATATTTATAACACCTTCCTTTGTTATCACCACTGGTGGTGCTCATGCTCCTTATGGAAGATTTGGCGTTGTGCTTGGATCTCCATCTATTGATCGCAAAGAATCTTCCTATTATGATCTTGATGGAACAGGCACAAGTTCAAGAAAATGGGAATACAAAGGTGGGATATCAACAGGATTTCAAGGTCTGTAGGTATGAACTGGACGCTTGCCGCCAACATTAAACTATATACTGAAGTGAATTTCACTAGTATGACTTTTTATGCTAAGGAATATAACCTCACCGAATCCAGTTATAATGGCGTTAATAATATCGATCAATACAGCGTAAGCCAAAAGAAAACCGAATTCGTAAAAGAAGTTGATAACACCACCCAGCAAGATCCTACAAAGCCTACACAAGAGCTTCGTCAAGGAACACCTTTCAGTTCACTTTCCTTACAAGTAGGTGTAGTGTATTCTATTGGTGGAAAGAATATGTAATACGATTGGGATTTAATTTCGTGTATCAGGATTCCCTGAACATTAGATGTTTAAATAGAAATAGCGAAGAAGCCGTGGAGAACAAAGTGTTCTCTACGGCTTCTTCGCTTTCAAGTCAGATGCGAATTTCTTTGAAAACAGTTTTGATCCTCTTTTATTTAAATGACCTGAGTTGTAAAAGTAAGATCGGTTGTGCGAGATTAAATCATTAGAGTAATCAAAGAAAGGAATTCTATACTTCTTACTTACATCATGATAAAGATCCAGTATTGCTTTTCTATTCTTAACAAAGCGTTGCCCCTCAATGTATTCTGGTGTATACACAAAAACGAGTTCGATATTTTGTGCTTTACATTCCTGCAAATACTTTTTAAATAAATGAAGCGAGCTGCTGTCTACCTGCGCTTCGAAGGATTGCATTTTTTGTTTTGCCTTGTGTAAATCTTTATTCCATGAAAGATCCTGTGCTTCATATCCTCTTTTACGACCTAAAAAATCCTGCTGAGATTCAAATAAAATTTTAAACGCGTGGAGTATAGCAGTTTGATTACCATAGTAACGGAACAAGGGCACATGAAAATCAAAGTATGAAAAGGTGCTGTTGTTTTTGTAGACCTCTTGTATGTCGCTATTAAATAGCATATAGGGTAAGAACTGTTCGCCATTATAAATCTGCGTGCTGTCGCTTAACATAAAAATATCGAGCGATTGAATAATTAAGTCGGGCTTAGTATTATGCTGAAGAAGTTGCTGGTGCCTGAAATATTCTAACCAGATGTTATTGCCATCGATTCCAAGATTATAACACGTTCTACCCAATTGATTTTGAATAATAGCCGGATCGATCTGTACCACGGCACGCGAAGAACCAGAAATAACCATATCGGAATTTACATTTCCTTCGTAAATATCATTCCATGTAGCATACTCACCAGCAGCATACGTTTTGGATTGTTTCAGATAATGCGAAATCAATACATCGAATGCAAAGGCCATCACTAACATGATGAGACAAAAGATTGAAATATGAATTAGAAATCTTTTCATGCTATGAAGATGCTTGTCTCTGAGCAAGGGGTTGTTTAGCATCTTTATTTTTGAGCAAGGCGATAAGTCCAAATACTGGACCAATGGCCAGAAACATATAAAGGTATTGCGCATTTATTTTATCAGTAAGCATATTGATGAATTGAATGCTTACAATGGTAATTGAAAATCCAATGGAATTTACGATAGTAAGCGAAGTACCTCTTGATTCTTCCGGAGCACTCTGCGCTACCAAAGTTGAAAACAAAGGAGAGTCAGCAATAACAACAACTGCCCAGATGAATAAAAAGGTCACAAACAAAACAGGTGAATTCGAAAACAAGAAAAATGGAGAAACGATACAGCACAAAAAAGATAAACACAACGCTGCTGAAGCTATTTTTTTTGCACTAAAATATTGAGAAAGTATTCCGCTACAAGCACAGGCAAATCCGCCTGATGCAATGATAAGGAATGATAACAATGGAACATTAAGATGTATTTCAGGATAGTTATTATTGTATGCTGTTAACATCACCGGAACAAATGCCCAAAAAGTATAGAGCTCCCACATATGTCCAAAATATCCAAAGGATGCTGAACGAAAATTTGGAAGTTTGAATCCTTCAAGAAAAGATGTGAATACCATTTTTTGACTCTGCTTTCGATATGGCCCATTCGGCACGAACAGAAAAATGATAAGTCCGCCCGCAACAGATAAGACAGAAGTTGCATACACTACATATTTCCAATGAAAATCAACGGTTATGTTTTTTAATAAATGCGGAAAGGCTGTTCCCAAAACTAATGCACCCACTAAAAAGCCCAACGACTTTCCAAGACCAGCCTGATAATAATCTGATGCGATCTTCATGCCTACAGGGTAAATTCCTGCCAGAAAAAATCCGGTTAGAAATCGGAACACTAATATTTCAGTTGAATCAATCCCAGGTATGCTAATTCCAAGATTAAAAAGTGCTGTAAGGATCGAGCTGATAAAAAAAACGAATGAAGGTGGAAACCGATCTGAAATAGTGAAGACCGCAAACACCAATGTTCCGGATATAAATCCAAGTTGTATTGCACTGGTGATGTGTGCTAAAAACTGCGATGAAAGATTTAGGTCTTTCGCAATGTCCGTTATAATAGAGTTACCCGCAAACCAAAGCGATGTACAAAAAAATTGAGATACGACTATAATGGGTAAAATGTATCTCATGTATGCTGGCCATTGGGGACATTGATATCGAAAGATAAATGTTTTTCAGTCTACCAAAAGAGCGCTTCACTATTAAGAAATCATAAACTCTGATGTATTTGCTTCACTAGTACAAATTATAAGTGTTACTAAAAAACAATAATGATTGCGCCTAAAATAATACAAGCCGCACCAATAGCGGTTTTAAATGTGAGTGTTTCACCTAAAAACATGATCGAGAAGATAATCGCCAGTGCCACGCTCAGTTTATCAATGGAGGCTACCTGCGATACTTTACCAAGTTGCAGCGCTCTGAAATAAAATATCCATGAAAGACCCGTTGCTACTCCTGAAAGGATAAGGAATGTAATGTTATTTTTCGTCAGCGTCATTATTGAATCGGTTCCACCTCGAAAAAAAGCAATGGACCATGCCAGAACCAAAACTACAACCGTTCGCACTGCTGTTGCTAAATCAGTATCAACACCTTTGATTCCGATTTTGGCAAAGATGGCCGTTAAGGCAGCAAACAATGCCGATAGCAAAGCGTAAACCCACCACATATATTTTTATTTATTACACTCTAATGTACGCCCGATATCTATGATCAAGCAATTTATTTTGAGATTGGCCAGCACACAGCAAGTTGAAAATCTCTCCTAGCCAAGCCTCCTTAAAATTTCCAAACCTTCATGCCATTGATAATGACCCGATGCCGCATTAATATGTCCGGCATTGCCGATGTTTATAAATTCACTTCCCCAATTATCTGCAAAATACTTTGCCCTTTCCAATGAAACCCATTGATCATTCGAACTAGCAATAACTATTGTTCTGAAATTAATCTTGTTCTTTGGCATGGGAGAAAATCCATCTGTGGGGAATGTATATATAGGTGCTTCAAGATCGCTTGGCGCAACGAGCAATGCACCTTTTATTTTTTTCTTATACTTTTCTGCCCAATTTGCAATGGTAGCACAACCCAAACTGTGTCCAATTAAAACAACGTTTGACATATCGTAACCTGAAAGTGTTTTATCAATGGTTTCGATCCAATCGTTACATGCAGGTGCATCCCACTCCTTTTGATTTATGCGTTGGAAATTATCACCAGTTGTTTCAAAAAATGTTTGCCAATGTTCAGGGCCTGAATTACCAAGGCCGGGTATAATGAAATAGCTGGTCATTTGTTCTTTCTATTATCTGTACAAAGTATTCACGACTACGTTGTCGAAAAAATAGCATACAAGAAGAGGTGTTTTTTACGGACCACAACATCTTAGTCCGAAGGATCTTTTCCCAATCTGCAAGTTTATTCCGAGATGATTTACTGGTTGACCGCTGCAATTCTCCGCGTCATCATAATAAGTCCACAAGAAACAGTCGACTAGTCCATCATTGTTGTAGTCACCTTCGAGCCTTATATCATTTGAAACTTTGAGGTCAGGATGTTCTGCCTTTAAAGTTGTCTTGTTGATAATTACAAAGCATGCGATATTTTGAATTTCATTTACTCCTTGAATCTTTCTTTTAAATTTCTTCTTCTCAATGGAAGTCGCCCAAGTTGGTCTGTACTGCAATCCTCCATCATTCTCACACCAAAGTTCAACTCTAAAATTTACCTTTTGTCCAATGGTTAATAATTCGCCAGTCTTATCAAAGAAAGTAATCTCAACTTGGAAATCTACATTGTTGTTTATTTGATCTTCCCAAAATGAATTCAAATCAGATTTCTCAAGTACTTGAACGGGTAACGAAATAGTCAATTGGTAAGTGTCATTCGTCTCTCCAGTCAAATAGACAACACCAATAGAATTTGGTCGGAATTGTCCGTAGCTACAAATTGTTGAGAGAATCACTATTATAAATATTTTTGCCATAAGCTAATTGTCCAAAATACTTGTCGCCAACATCTTAATATCAGATCGAGAGATTTTAAAGATAAATATTTTTAACGATCCAAAAGAACGCAGGGTACTAAAACACGAAGCACTGCATCGATAAATAATTTTTATCTGAATCATGGAATAGTGAAAGGAAAGTGTTTGGTGGATTCCTGATCAATGGATATTAAGTTCAAGTGGCGGAAGTAGTGTGATCGCAGCGAAATATGGTTTGGGCCTGGCAGTTGCCAAACTCGTAAATGGTTTCGTCCTGCATCACGAGTATCTCTCTATACGGATTTTTACAACCGTGGATGCCGGAAATGGTAACGAACAAGCGAGGTGCTTTCACAAGAATAGTTAAGTCGCGGAGCAATTTCACTGACTTAATGTTTTACCTCTATTGGTCCAGCCTTTAGTCCAGCTTTTAATATCAATTTGATGTTTGGAATTAAATCTTTTAGAGTCAGATAACTATTATCAGAAGCATTTAACACAATAACAGCAATTGTGTACTTCGTAAAGTTTTGTTGGTATTGAAGGTTTTTATCAAAAGTTAGCAATGCGTCAAACTTGTTCTGCACTAAAAGCTCCAACAATTTACCATTTGAAATCCCAGTCCAGCCTTTGTCGGCAGCGGTGTAAATTTCGTATTCCTGTAAATCTTGTTTCAGTCTTTTAGGGAGGTTTTCATCAAGCAGCAGTCTCATAGATTTGCTCAATATTCTTAGATGTCAAAATCTTGCTTGCTATTTCGATTACAGCAACCGCTTGTTCTTTTTTTACCGTAGGGAAGTCATCCAAAAATTCGGCTAACGAGATGCCCTTTTCTAAATGATCAAACAGTGTTTGAATTGGAACCCGTGTTCCTTTGAAAACCGGATTACCTGCTAATATTTCTTTGTCAATATTTATATAATCCTTTATTCGATACATATTCAAATCTACAAAATTTCTGGTTTAGTTATTGAGTTGATTTTCGAAAGAGTAGCAACATTGGAATAGTGACGAACAATGGGGATGTTAGCACAAGCAGGCTACCGTTTCCGAAAGTAGAATAGAACTGTAAATGCGATTACAAACACCAGTCCTAAAATACTGGCTTCTAAACCGAAATCTCCACCACTAAGCCATATAGGAGTGTCAGTAAATACAGGTTTGAATATACTGGATTCTTTACCTCCGCTTACTCCAAAACCCAATACACTTCCCTGAACAAAATTTGCCATAAAATGTAAACCGAAAGGCATTGCCAAACTTTTTGTTTTTAGATAGGCAATTCCAAACAGGATAGAAGCAATAAAAATATTGAGCACAGCAAATTGTTTGGTTATTCCAGACATGCCCGGATTATTAAGATGGGTTAATAAGAAAAGTCCTGCGATTATGAGTTGAGCCAGCCACATGCCGAAAGCATGAATAAGGCGCTGAAAAATAAATCCTCTGAAAAGTAATTCCTCTGCTGCAGCTACGGCTAAAAAAATACCTGCTCCTGAAATGATGATTGAAAGGGAAAAGGTATTTGCCTGCCAATTCACAAAACCAAAAACAGTGAGGATTATGGCTGGTAAAATCATCAAGGCTGAACCAATCAACATCTCAATGAGCAGTTCTTTAAACCAAACAAAATTGAATACTCCCAGCAATTCGTTGAGTGATTTACGCGCAAGCTTTTGGCATACAATTGAAACCATTAGAATGACTACCGCCTGTAGAGCAATTGATATTTCAAAAGAATATTGCTGTGATAAAATAATGAGCGGCACAACAAATACCGCAAGAATCAGAAAAAAAATAAAAACCCACTAGATGCTTCGAAGCTTTCGTTCAGTATTCAGAAAAAAATGCATGGGCGGTTTTGGAGTTTTGTTTGCCTACAAAAGGTTATGAATTTTTGCAAATTGAAGAAGGATAATCGTTTCCCCCCAGCACCAACAATTAACTGGTCTTTTTAAAAATTACTGTAATTAAAACTCCTGCCAATGCTCCTATTGCCAAAATGGATAAGAACTCAACCGTCCTGATGCTTCCGTCCGATACTATTGTGGAATACGTTCCAATCGAAATGATGAGAAGAACGGCTACGATAATTAGTTTTCTGTTTTTCATTTTATAATGGTTTAATTAAGAGTGGGTGGTATGGAAGTAACTTCCATTTAAAGTTTACTGATCTAAATAACTTTATAACTGCGGACGGAAATAACTTCCCCCCGAAAAGAGGGCCTGTCACTACTCTATTTTTATAAATGTATCCTTGTCACTGAAACCTTTCCCTTTTAAAAATTTCTTCATCTCTCTCTTTGTCGGCCGGAAACTAAAGATGGTATCAGGTTTTGTTTCGGTCACCACTCTTAAGTTACTTATGTCGCCTTTCGTTGAAATTGTCCCAACTATCAATCCGTTATCAATTTTTGTCAGGGTTGTCACACGCCAACTATTTGCTGATACCTGTTCATTCAAAAAATAATGTCCCTTATACCTTCTAAGAATGTCGCCTCTTATTACGTCAAATAAGGTGTCGTAGTAACTCCAGCGTTGAAAGGTACTATCACCCTTGATCACCACGTCAAACTTCAATTTATCATCAGTTCCAGAATATGTTGTATCTCCTTTTATATCTTTCATATCAATCGACTCTATTTTGTCTGAAAAGTCAGCAATAGAATATTTAATAATTAGGCCGTCTGCTACTGTGAGTTTAGCAGAGTCGTCCAGGCTCAAATATTGTCCAATAAGCCTTTTAGGAATTCTTTTCTCGTTTGGCTTTCCCGCTGGCTGAGGCTCTTCAAATCGAACTAGGTCAGCACATGAAACTAGTACCAGGGTCGTTAAAAATATTATCTTGATTCTCATTCTTTGTTTGTCAATGCATGGCCACAACAATTTCGTGCAAGCAATTTCACCTATATCTCCGTATTGTTACTTCCTAAAATATTCGTTTTAACATTCAATCCGATATAAAATAAATCACTTATTAATCCTACTCGGTTTCGGAATAAGAATCAATTCAGTCTGCCTTCCGTCAATATATCGAAAACCAGTAGTCTCATCAAAGAACCCATCTTCCTCCAACTTAATCTGTATTTCTTTTTTCCATTCAATGATGTAGACTGTTACATTTAATTCAATGGAGTAAGCAGTGTTGGCATTCATTGGATAATCTCCTGTGAAAGGAACTCCTTTCTGTGCATCCCACATGCCGATGGTAGTGCCGGCTGCGTGGCCGTGGTAGCCAATGGGGTGTGTATAAATAGAAGGCGTGAGTCCCTGATTGATGGCTTGTGCACGGGATTCTTCCAAAATTTTATTTCCGGTTTTACCAACTTCAAAATTTCGGGTGAGGATGTCTTGCAGTTTATTGCCGCGCGCTAATGCTTTCTTTAAATATTCGGGCGCCTCTGTTTCTCCGGGTTTAAGAATGTAAGCGTGTTGTTGTGTGTCCGTATTGAGGCGCAGATAGGTAATGCCAAAATCAACGTGCAATAAATCGCCTGGCAAAATAACGATGGGTGTCGGTCGCTTGGCGAAGATGGCATCGGCTTCGCCACGTTGCACAGAAACAGAAGGATGAAACCACGTATCGAGTTTGAGTTGTTTAATACGTTCGCGGTACCACCACACTACATCTTCGGTTGTGGTTACACCGGGTTGAATAACCTGATCTGAAAATCCTTCCTGAATGATGTCGTGTGCAATTTTACAAATCTGTGGATAGATCACCATTTCTTTTTCGCTGCGTGTTTCCAACCAACTCACCGCCAGATTTTCAGCAGAGACAACGTGAATGTGAAATTTCCTATCGAGTGCCTTCATTAATTTTTCATATTCATTTGCTGTCAATCCATCGGCATGACCGTAATGTTCTGCTTTGTTAACGGCAATTTTTCTCGGATTTCGTTCTTCAATGATTTTCGCTAATTGATGCCATTGGTCGGGCTGATGGTCAGGATCCCATGCGCGTTTAAAAACAGTACCTACATCATAGCGCGATACAGCAAGAAATTCAGTTTCCTTATCTCCACCACGATCATAGATAACCAGCATGGTTGTTCTTCGAGCGGCCATCCAAGTAGCGGGCAACATGGTTTTGATAACCGGATCTTCATTGTACTCGCGCGACATGATCACCCACATATCAATACCTTGTCTGCGCATGAGTTTGGGTAAAACATTTTTCAACCGATCTTCTAATAACGCATCCATTATTTTCGCCTGTTCACGTTGTGAAAGAATGAGAGGTGTTTGCGAAAAAGAAAGTGTTGAACTAAATACGAATAGAATGAAGTAAATCTTTCTGGTCATAGATTAAACCGTATAGTGAATGATGCAGCGCTCATTGTTCAATATTTCTTTTGCATTGTGGATGTCAATGTGCGATTTAGCATCGTCCATCTCATCGCGCACTTTGCTTCGTACCTCTTTCAGCCGCATTGCTTCTAAAAATCGCTTTACGTCTTCTTTGTTTTCTAAAATCAACTTGGGAACCATAGTGGGCTTGTTGTCATCGCCTTTCGCTACCATGGTGAAGTATGATGAGTTGGTATGTTTCACCACGCTGGTTCTAACATCCAATGCCTCCACGCGAATACCTACAATAAGCGAGCTCTTACCAACATAATTAACAGAAGCATGCAAGGATACCAATTCGCCTACTTCTACAGGTTCAAGAAATTCAACACGATCAACCGTAACGGTTACACAATATGCACCGGCATGTTTACTGGCACAGGCGTAGGCTACCTTGTCCATGAGGGATAATAAAATGCCACCGTGAATCTTGCCCCCGAAGTTGGCGTAAGAAGGTATCATTAATTCGGTGATGGTGGTTTGGGATGCACTGACGGGCTTAGCGGAATCGGTCATACAATTCTTTTCCAAAAGATAGGAAAAAGAGAGATGCGAGATTGTATTTCATCGCGCACAAGGAAGAATATTTTGTTTCTACCTATATGAATTAATACCCATTTTTTTCAAATTCATTTTGGAAGATGCTACTCTACCTCCGTGTTCTCTGTGTCAACCTCTGTGATTTCTCTGTGGTGAAAAAAATCAGCACCACAGAGTACACCGAGAAAATACACACAGAGAATTCACTGAGAAACACTCGAACCAGATTCAGTAGTTTGTGTTAGTTTATTTACCATTGAACGGAATCGCAAGAACATCGCGATGGCGGTTAGAGTAAGACCAATCGACAATCCAAGCCAAATGCCGATCGCACCATAACCTAATATAAACGCCAGCCAATATCCCAAAGGCAAACCAATGACCCAGTAGGAAATAAAAATCAACACGGATGGAATTTTAACATCCTGCAAACCACGCAGGGCAGCTATACAAACCACCTGAGTACCATCGGACAATTGAAACAATCCTGCAAGAATCAGCAAGGATGATGCAATGGCCAGCACTTCACTATCATCTACATAAAGCCCAGGCAAGATATTTCGTCCGAAAATAAATACTAACGCGCAGGCAGTCATCATCACCAATGCCATGATCAACAAGGTGTATGATGCCAGGCGCAAATTTTTGAAATCCTTTCGTCCTAAAAAATAACTTACGCGAATCGTGGCTGCTGCCGCAAGACCAGCCGTTGTCATGTAACTGATGGTTGCTAAGTTAATGGCAATTTGATGTGCCGCTTGTGTTGTAGCACCAAGCCAGCCCATCATCACTAACGAGAAGTCGAACGCTGCTACTTCAAAAATAAATTGTACACCTGCCGGAACTCCTATGTGCAGCATTTTACTGAAGAGTTTCTTCGAATAATTTCCAATGGAAAAACCTGCACGGTATTTTTTAAATGCGGGTAAGTAATACATGTATATAGCGAAAGACAACGCCATAAACGTTCGCGAAGTCAAGGTGGCCCACCCCGAACCAATCAAACCCATAGCAGGGAAACCGGCATGACCATAGATAAACATGTAGTTCAGTGCGATGTTAACAAGATTGGTGAGCACAATAATTACCAACGCGGCTTTGGTGTTTGATAATCCTTCTGCAAACTGTTTGAAGCTTTGAAAAATCAGCATCGGTACTAACGAGAAGGTAAGAATGCTCAGGAAAGGTATTGCGAGTTCAACAACATCTGGCTGCTGATCAAGATGGTACAGTAAATTTTTTCCGATCAACACCACGCCTACCAATATCAATCCATTCACAAAATTAATAACCAGACCATGTCGTAATGTTTCAATTATACTTTTGTCGTTGCGCTCACCATCGGCTTCGGCTACCAAAGGCGTAATGGCATACGATACTCCGATACCAAATAACATCAATACATTAAAAATAACAGTAGCCAAACCAGCCGCTGCAAGGTGAACAGCGCCAAGATGTCCCACCATAATATTATCGGTCACGCCAATCATCACGTGGCCGAGGTTGCTCAGCATCACAGGATAGGCGAGATGAAAATTTTCTTTGATGTGAGTCTTTATGGTCATTGGGGAAGTTCGAGGTTCAAGGTTCGAGGTTCAAGGTTTAAAGTTTAAAGTTTAAAGTTGTAGAGGCTTTAAATAGCAACGTTGTTATTGTAAAAGATTACAATCCTCTTTGGCGAGCAACCATTAACAATCCGGCCATGCTGATGCTGTCTGTTATTTTTCCGTTCACAACCATTTCAACAGCTTGCTTTAATGGCAGCTTCCAAACTTTGAGATCGGCTTCGGTTTCTTCGAGTTCACTTTTGCCAGGCACTAATTCTTCGGCCAAAAAAACAATACCTTCTTCATCGGTTACAGAGTTTGATGTATGTATGCGCAACAACGTTGACCAGCGATTGGCAACGAGTCCGGTTTCTTCTTTGAGTTCGCGCTTTGCTGCGGCAAGTGGATCTTCATTCAATGGTCCTCCACCTTCACATATTTCCCAATGCCACTCATTTAATGTATAGCGAAACTGCCCTACCAACCAGGTATTGCCATCCGAATCAATTGGAATTACGCCAATGGCCTTGTTCTTAAAATGAACTTTACCATAAATTCCTTTTCCTCCTGATGGGTTCAGCACCTGATACTCCGTAATATTGATCCATCGGTTATCGTATTTCTCTTCCCCCGAAAGGGTAGTCCATGGATTTTTCGTTTCTTCTTTCGACATAATGGGTATTTTACTTTACGAACCTTAGCGGCTCTGCGGCTTTGCGGTGAAATTTATTACCGCAGAGACGCAGAGTCGCAAAGAAAGTGCGAAGTTGAGTAACTAAGAACTCAACTTCAATTTCAAAGCTATTGAATTCTTTTGTATCAAATCATTTCGCTGTTAAGTTTGCGTATGCTACTGTCATCGTACACACCTAATTTGATTGAAGCCGGCTGCGATGAAGTCGGACGGGGATGTTTAGCGGGACCTGTTGTGGCGGCTTCGGTTATTTTGCCTAAAGATTATAGACATGATTTGTTGAATGATTCAAAACAACTCAGCAAACAAAACCGCGAGCAACTTGAAGCGGATATTAAACGGGATGCTTTGGCGTGGGCGATTGCTGAGGTAAGTCACGAAGAGATTGACATCATTAATATTTTGAATGCATCGTTCAGGGCCATGCATTTGGCATTGGATCAACTGGTAGTAAGGCCCGAGTTTTTATTGATTGATGGTAATCGGTTTACACCTTACGGTGATATTAAAGCAGCGTGCATTATTAAAGGCGATGGAAAATATTTGTCGATCGCTGCTGCCTCTGTATTAGCAAAAACCTATCGTGATGAATTGATGACGAAACTATCCTTTCAGTTTCCCGGTTACGGTTGGGAAACCAACGTAGGATACCCGACTCCGAAACATCGCGATGGAATTAGAAAATTAGGGATCACACCGTATCATCGAAAAACGTTTCAGCTATTGCCCGCACAATTGGAAATATTTGAGGCGAAGAAGTAATCAGTAATCTAAAATCTTAATTCAAAAATCCATTTCATGTGTTTGATTTTTCTTTCGCTTAATGATCATCCCACATACAAATTAATTGTAGCGGCAAATCGCGATGAGTTTTACAATCGTAAAACAGCGGCAGCTTCATATTGGAAAGATCATCCAACACTTTTAGGTGGTCGTGATTTAGAAGCATCCGGCACGTGGATGGGTGTGACTACTTCCGGAAAGATAAGCTTACTTACCAACTATCGTGATCCACAAAATATAAATCCGAAAGCACCATCACGTGGGCAATTAGTTTCCGATTTTTTAATTGGAAATAGTACTGGAGATGAATACCTGAACAACATTTCAACGCATGGAAAAATGTATAATGGTTTCAACCTAATCAATGGAACTGTTGATGACCTTTATTATTATTCAAACTATGCAGAAGGCATTCAAAAAATAAAACCCGGGCTTCATGGATTAAGTAATCATCTGCTGGATACAAACTGGCCCAAGGTAGAACGCGGAAAAGAAAAACTAAAACCCATTCTCGCGCAAAGCAAAATCCATCCGGAAGAGCTATTTACATCTTTATATGATGATCACCGTGCTGCTGATAACCAATTACCTCAAACCGGTTTGACGTTAGAACGAGAGAGAGCGTTGTCTTCTATGTTTATTAAAACAGATAATTATGGCTCGAGATGTTCAACCGTTATTCTGGTTGATCAATCCAATCGTGTGCAATTTATTGAACGTGTTTATAATCTTGAAACATTTGCATACACAACCGGAATGTTTGAGTTTTCTATTCAATCAAATTCGTGATCAAGTTTTAATAGCATCCGATCTGCGGATAAAAATCAATTTCAATTAACTCCATCAACAACACTGCAAAGCATACCAAGAGAAATAATTACACTTGCTTCGGTGTGCATTCCTTCGTGATTTCAGAAAATCCATACTACCTTTCATTTAAATGAGCAAAAGAGATAAGACTCCCACTGCATTAAAAATTGTTCGGTGGTTGTACCCGAAAATAGAACGCGTTATTCCCATGCTTGCTCATCGCTATTTCATACGATTATTTTTTACACCTCTTCATTATTCCATTCCTGAAAAAGAAAGGAAAGCAGAATTGTTCGCTGAAAAATTTACACTGGATGCAGCAGGAGAAAAAATTCAATGTTACACGTGGGGCAAAGGCAGGCCTGTATTGTTAGTTCATGGTTGGGCCGGACGAGCCACACAGTTCAGAAGATTTATAAAACCTTTAAATGCAGCGGGCTATCAGGTTGTTGGCTTCGATGGACCAGCACACGGAAACTCATCAGGAAAAAAAACAAGCGCTTTTGAATTTGAAGAAACCTTAAAAGCGATCTATAAAAAAACAGGTGTACCTGTAGCGATTATCGCACATTCCTTTGGCGGAAGTGCTGCTCTCTTTGCTGCAATGAATGGATTGAAGGTTAACAAACTCATCAACATAGCGAGTCCTACCATTGGCGATGAAATTATCCATACCTACTTAAAAGCCATTAATGGTTCGATGGCCAGCAAAGATTTCTTTAAGCGTTTTATAATGAAAGAATATGGCAAACCCTTCGATGAGTTTACGGCCCTGCATTTTATCCGGCATCTGCCAGAAGTCATAAACTTGCTCCTCGTCCATGATCAAAACGACAAGGAAGTAAGCCTTGCCCATGCTGAAGCGTTAGTTAAAGTCTATCCTGCTGCCCGGCTAATTAAAACAAAGGGACTGGGACATACGCGGATTTTAAAAGATAATGATGTTATTCAGCAATGTGTAACATTTATAAGGGAAGGATAGTCTTTTGCAAGAATGTGAGTATTTGGGCTGTAAGCTTGCAGCCTGAAGCGTATAGCTTAAAGCTATAACCAAAAATAGACCGCTGATGAAACAATTAATCCGCACATCAGTTAAGAATAAGAAACTTTTTAACTTTAAGACTCATCTCTGTAATTCGAGCGTTGAATTGTAAACTAATTGTGTGATGAAAATAATTGAGACCAGCCACTTAGCCAGAAGCTACAAAATGGGCGATAACATTGTAAACGCCCTTCAGGACATTTCAATCTCCATTGATCGGGGCGAATATGTAGCCTTTATGGGACCTTCTGGTTCCGGAAAATCCACCCTCATGAATATTGTAGGCTGTCTGGATACTCCCAATAGCGGAACGTATAGTCTGAATAATCACCTCGTAAGTGAGATGACAGAAAACGAATTGGCAGAAGTACGCAACAAGGAAATTGGCTTTGTGTTTCAAACTTTTAATCTTTTGCCTCGTGCCTCCGCGTTAGAGAATGTGGCTCTTCCACTTATTTATGCTGGCTACAGCAAATCTGAGCGAAGTGAAATGGCCATGGCAGCATTGGAGAGTGTAAACCTGGGCGATCGCCATCACCACAAGCCAAATGAACTTTCGGGTGGACAACGTCAGCGTGTTGCTATTGCCCGTGCGCTTGTGAATAGTCCTTCCATTATTTTGGCCGATGAGCCGACTGGAAATCTGGATACCAAAACATCATACGGTATCATGCAGTTGTTTCAGGAGCTTCATGATAAAGGAAACACCATTATCATGGTAACACACGAAGATGACATTGCGCATTACGCTCATCGTATCATTCGCTTGCGTGATGGATTAATTGAGTGGGATCGCGTGAACGAAAATATAAATCGTGGTGAGGCGATAGCGCACTAGACATGAACAAAAAGAAAAAGAAAACCCTGGTTGATAGCCGGGTTTTTTTATTTTAAGGCAGTGTTACCGTCACAAACCTGTCGGCCGGTAGGCGGGGACACGAAGGCACAAAGGTTCACTAACAAACACTTTACCTACCAACGGTTTCTCAAGGCATTCATAAGTTTATTTTTGAAACACTTTTACAAGCCGATCAATTAATGCGAACTTGTTTTATAATTGCATTCGTCTAATGTCTTAAGTCTAACACCTAACGTCTAATACAAATGAAAATCTATACCAAGACAGGCGATACCGGAACAACCTCTTTATTTGGTGGCAAGCGTGTCTCAAAAGCCGACCTCCGCATCGATACGTATGGAACAGTAGATGAGTTGAATTCATATATTGGTTTAGTACGCGATCAGGAAGTAAATGCAAAACGGAAAATTATTCTGGTTGAGATACAAGATCGGTTATTTACCATCGGATCAATTCTGGCAACAGAGCCGGGAAATACAAAAGTGAAAATTCCTTCTTTGTTAGAAGATGATGTTCTGTTGTTAGAGAAAGAAATGGATTTGATGGAGGCAGAACTTCCATCGATGAAGTTTTTTGTTTTACCGGGTGGGCATCAATCCATATCCTTTTGCCATGTGGCACGAACCGTGTGCCGAAGAGCAGAGCGCTTAACCATCTCTTTAAACACACACGAAGCCATCGATCCACTCGTTATCAAATACCTTAATCGTCTTTCGGATTATCTTTTTATGCTCAGCCGAAAGATGACGCACGAACTTAGTGCTGAAGAAACTCCGTGGAAGCCACGAATGTAATTTTCATTCGGTCAAACATTATCGTTTCTATTTCTTTATTTTAGTACTTTAACCATAATGTTAAACAAACGAAACTTATTCTTTCTTCTTATTTTCTGTATGAGTCTTCAGACCCATGCACAGAAACAACTCGTGTTGTTGAAAAAGCAAAAGGTAATTTTACGACTCAATCCCGGTGATGATTTCGTTTACTCATTAAAGGGAGTGAAAGGTATTCACAGGAGTTATGTCAATAACTTATTCGATACTGCGATATTGGTACATCAAACGATCGTTCCATTTCACAAAATTGATCGGATTTATTTTAAGCGTCATACCTATGCCAATATGATTGGTGGATTACTCGTTATCGGTGGTGCCGGTATTTTTGTTATTGATCAATTCAACAGCGTGATCGTGAATGGTGAGAAGCCTTCAATTGATGATCGTGTTGCTGCTATAACAATCACCGGACTTGCTGTTGGGCTTCCGATGATGCTCATCCATAAAAAGTCCCAAAAGATGAAACCATCCTATCATTTATTGACCGTAAAAAAAGGTTCTGTATTTTATACAGAACCTCCTCAGCAAATGATTATAGAAAACAAGTGAGTCTAAGAAGTCTTCTTTAGCAATCACCTCTCTTTCAAATCCTCACTCTTCAAAGAACATGTCTGCGATCAAAGATTGCCAAATAAAAACCATTCAGTGAAACCTGAGGGTATAAGTTTACGGATGAACTTTCTTAATTTTTTCCTTTTGCCGATGCGCCCACAATGCGCAGCACTTCTTCCATTTGTTCTTTGAGTAAAGCTACTTCCGTGTCTTGTTTTTCTTTCATGGAGTTAACCTTTGAATTTAAAACTTCAATCTCAGCAATTAACTTCTCTGCCTTATGGTTGATCTCAAAATTTTCAAAGAAAACAGAAACATTTATCACTTTGCGGCCATTTACTTTTTGCTGCACATCGTTCCAATTAACGTTTTGGCCGATACGCGCAATTACATGCGCTATATCGTACACGGATTTATCTAACATAGCATAGCCCGCTAAATCTGATGAAATAAGGTAGTCGCCCACTTCGAGGTTTTTCCCATTGTCAACAATCCACATATCGCCATTACCCACGGCCATAATTTGAATTGGGTTGTCAGAAGATTTCTCGACTAATGGATCCATCAATCCCAAATATGTCCCCATTACCTTTGTATCATTTGGGACGGCAGTTTTACTGATTCCATACACCGACTCGGACGTCTTCTTATCATGAAGATTGCCATTTTTTCCGTTCAAACTTACTAACATCCCTCGCTCGATTGTTTCGTCACCCGTTTGCGCATAGTGTACGCCTGTAAAAGCTCCATAGGTGATGGTACTACCCGATACGCCTATTTGCCCCTCCAACGAATTGGCAGAGTAGAAATTTACCAAAGCGCCATCAGCTCCTCTATTAACACCTAAAGGACTAGTATTCGCGATTGCATCGGAATGAGCATAAAGGCCAAAGTTTGTGGCTCCTCCATCGTATGCCATTGCTCCGAAAAATCCAGCGTCATTAGTTGCACTGCTTGAACCATATATTGCTGCATCATAAGTGGCTAAAGGAGCACTTACAGAATGGAATTTTTTCGATGGTGTGATTATTCCAACACCTACATTCACAGCATTTGCCCCAGTGCCTCCAAGCACCATCGAATTACTTGCGCCCACTATTGCTTGATAGCCAACCGCAGTTGCATTTGTCAATCCGTCTGCACTAACGTTCGCGTTGTTCCCAAGTAAAGTTACCCTATTTCCAGTAAGATTAGCAGCGCCTGTTGTTCTACCAACAAAGGTGTTCTCTGCACCTGTCGTGTTAAATTCAGCTGAACGTTCACCGATAAATGTATTGAAATCTGCTGAAGTGTTAGCTTCCCCGGCCTTATTTCCAACAAACGTATTGGAGATTGCGCCATCCGATGAAAAACCAGCATTAAAACCAACCATTGTATTTAAGCTTCCAGTAATTAAAGTACCACCGGCATCGGGTCCAACTAAAACATTATAACTTGCAGTTGTACTAGCATCACCCGCTCCGCGGCCAACGTGTAAGTTGTACGTTCCTGTAGTGTTTGCTCTACCAGCATCAAAACCTAAAAAAGTATTATGAGTACTTGTATTGGCGATACCAGCATTGGTACCTAAAAATGTATTACTTGTGCCTGTATTATTAAATACCCTTACATTATTCACAAAAATACTTGAGCCTGTACTGAAGTTAAGATCACCATTGATGTCAAGTTTCCTTACTGGTGTTACTGTTCCAATACCTACGTTTGTTCCATTATCGAAAAGTTGAGAACCAATTAGTGCTGTTCCATTACCCTTTGGAATGGTATTCAAAGTAGAAAACC
>JANODK010000257.1:0-7592 GCA_031412655.1 Chryseolinea sp. | reverse complement strand
CAATGTTGCTTGTAGCAACATTGCCATAATGAACATGTTAGATCACCCAAGGCGAATCCGCCACAAGCGGATTCGCCTTGGGTGATCTTTAAATGCACGCCTGCTCGTTAACTATAAAATGCAATTAATCCTTCGTGCATCTGATATGAACGTGATTAGAAGGGGGAAAACTTTATTAGAAGCGCCATTGTAAATTTATTACCAATTTATCCTTACACTCGGTAGCTTAACCATTGGCGTGAATATGAAACGCCCCTCTAACATTACTCATCAAAAAAAAATGTGTTTGTCTTTGACCATCTAAATCATGCCATTTGCCTGAAGTCACCAGAACACTAAAATCAGTACACGAGTTGTTTTTTTTAAGGTGAAAGGTGATATATTTGAGTTAATGTGGCCTTACAGGCGATGCCTGATTTTTTAAACTTGTTATCTTTGCCGCTTGATTTTTTGAACATGCCCTCGGGCAAAGACCCTTATGTAACATGCAGAAACGCTGGACTAGTTTAGTGAGTATCGCCATCATCGCCATTGGAATAATCGCGTTTAACAAATTCTTTTTAGTGCCGATGGAGTATCAGGAGTCTGCAATGGATTCTACCCAAAGCATTAACCTCCTTCCTAAAGAACCTCAGGTTTTGTATGGTATGGTAGTCGATGATTTCACCGTAATTGAAGACAAGATTAAACGCAATGAAGTTTTGGGTGATATTCTGGAAGCGTATCATGTTCCGGCTAAACTCATTCACCAGGTATCTCAACTTTCACGCAGCGTTTTTGATGTTCGTAAAATTGCTCCCAATAAAAAATACACACTCATCTGCGAACACGATTCACTGCAAACAGCTAAAGCGCTAGTGTATGAACCAAACCAAATTGATTACATCGTATTTCGATTTGAAGATTCGCTGTGGGTCGAAGTTTGTAAACGCGATGTTATTATTGTTGAAAAAAATATTGTCGGAGAAATTAAATCGAATTTATCCGAGACCATTGAAGAGCTGGGCATCTCTCACGAGCTAACCAATAAGTTTGTCGATATCTTTGGATGGCAGGTTGATTTTCAGCGCCTTCAAAAAGGCGATAAGTTTAAACTAATGTATGAAGAAGCTCAGGTAGAGGGGCAATCGGTTGGTATCAGACAAATCAACGGTATATATTTTGAGCATGCATCCAGTCCGTATTACGCCTTCCCATTTGATCAGGGCGAAGGCATTGATTACTTCGATGAAGAAGGAAAAAGTTTACGCAAGGCTTTGTTAAAATATCCCATTGAATTTACACGCATCAGTTCACGCTATAATTTGAATCGCTTTCATCCTGTACAGAAAAGATGGAAAGCGCATTTAGGAACTGACTTTGCTGCAGCGCCCGGAACTCCGATTCGTGCTGTAGGAGATGGCCTTGTGGAAGAAGCACAATACAAATCCAATAATGGAAATTATGTGAAGATCCATCATAACGGAACGTACACTACACAATACCTTCACATGTCGCGCATCGCAGATGGTGTTCGCGCTGGTACGCGAGTAAAACAAGGTCAAACGATTGGTTATGTAGGTAGCACGGGGCTTGCAACAGGTCCGCATTTATGCTATCGCTTCTGGCGCAATGGTGTTCAGGTGGATGCGTTGAAAGTAGAACTTCCTCCATCACAACCCATCAAGAAAACACATCTGGAATCGTTTGATAAAGTGAAAACGGAGTTGATGCAAAAGCTCGATAAAATTTCATTCCCGCCTCCCATTCAAGAGCCTATTGCTTCGTTGTAATCTTTTTCTTTCGGCTTCTTAGTTAGATCGCACACTTTTCTTTACCTTTTTCTGTTAAAGATCAGATGATGTATTTTACTGTATGAAGTCCTTCTGTACATTTTTGTTTCTTAGCATAATCTCATTTTCTGCGCACGCGCAAAAAGTGGGCTTGGTGTTTAGTGGCGGTGGTGCAAAGGGTCTTGCCCATGTTGGCGTTTTAAAAGCACTGGAAGAAAATGAAATTCCCATCAATTACATTGTTGGTACATCAATGGGGGGTATTGTTGGTGGATGTTATGCTGCAGGTATGAGTCCTGATCAAATTGAACAACTCGTACTCTCCTCTGAATTTCTTCGGCTAATCAATGGAGCACCGGAACCTGGCTTCAATTCTTTTTACCATCGTAGTGATGATTCACCACAATTCATCAAACTCAACCTTGAACTTGATTCAACTCTTAACTTTCAATTCAATACCAACATTGCAAGAGATGTTTCGTTGAACTTCGGTCTGGCCGAAAAAATGGCTCAAGCAGCCGCTATCTCGAATAATAATTTCGACAGTCTCTTCATACCTTTTCGTGTGGTGACGTCTGACATTTTCACTCAGCACGAAGTCGTTCTTTCCAAAGGTCAATTAAGTGATGCCTTGCGTGCAACGCAAAGTGTCCCCTACTTTTATGGACCCATTCGCGTGGATGGAAGATATCTTTTTGATGGCGGTGTGTACAACAATTTTCCTGTCGACATTCTGCAAAAGGAATTTAACCCGGATATCATCATCGGTTCAAATGTGTCATCCAAAATTTACAATGAGTATCCCTATGGGAAAGATGAAAAACTGATTTCCCGTTCGCTTATTTTTATGTTGTTAGACAAATACGATCCAACCCGAATTCCATCTAACGGTGTTTACATTCAACCAAATCTGAGTGGTCTCGGTGTTTATGATTTCGCCAAAGTGAAAGCGATGGTTGACAGTGGTTACGCGCAGACGATTCGGCAAATGCCTGAGATCAAACAAAAAATTGCTGCGCGTAAAACCTGTGATGATGTTGCAGCGGAGCGAAATAATTTTAACAATAAGAGTTATCCTTTTTTATTTGACGGCCTGAGCTTTAAAAATTTCACTGCCAATAATCGAGGCTATCTCAGACGAATGTTTAAAACAAAGCGGAATCCGGGAACGCTTTTTTATAGTCAGATTAAGGAAGGGTATTTTAAATTAGTCTCTGAAGAATACTTTAGTAATACGTATCCGAATATTTTATTCAATAAGAACACAAAACGATTTACACTTCAACTTTCTAAAAGACCTCAGCAAAATTTCCAGGTTGACTTCGGTGGTGTGATGGCAACACGCGATGTAAGTAATCTATATCTCGGGCTTAATTTCTTTCGCTTCAACCGCACGTTAACACATGCTTATCTGGGTTTTCAAACCGGTAATTTTTATAAAATGGCCATGGCAAAAGTGCGCATTGATTTTCCTCATCAGTTTTATCTTGAGCCGTATGTATCTTATGATAGCAAGAACTATTTGCAAAATGATGACGTGCTCAATCAGGTATCCTCGCCTACACAACCTACCATTCTAAAACGAATTAATAGAAGGTATGCGCTTCATCTCGGATTTCCGGCCGGTAATTTTTTTAAAAGTGTTTTGAGTTTCGAGGCGTTTAATACCTTCGATCGGTACATTAATGGAGATGTCTTTATCAGTACGGATGTGCTTGACCAGTTAAAACTGAAGGGTTTTAAGACGGGCTTTTTGTTTTCGGCTAATACCTTAAATCGAAAGCAGTACGCTTCTTATGGCAGAGCTTTTACGGTTGGTGCTGATTACTTTCATCTCCGCGAAATCTTTACACCCGGAACTACGTCTGTTAAAACTGCACCCGTTGAAGCCTCCCATCAGTGGTTTAGGGCGAGAGCTACCGCAGAGCATTATTTCGGATCTGGTGTTTACAGACCCGGTTATTACGTTGAAGCCGTTTTTTCTAATCAACCTGTTTTTCAAAATTACTTTGGAACCATTATCAATGCCCCCGCCTTTTCGCCTATGCAAGACAGCCCTACGCTGATCTTGCAAAACTTCAGATCATTCAATTACATAGCGGGTGGCATGCGCAATGTCTTCACCATTTTCCCAAAGTTTGATATTCGAATTGAAGGATATGTATTTAAGCCGATCGATTATATCCAGCAGGTAAATCAGGAAGCATCTGTAAGTCGCGATTTCAAAACTGTATTTTTTGCAGGAGCAACAACCCTCGTTTTCCATTCTGTGGTTGGGCCTGTGGCATTAAGCGCCAACTATTATGATGATCCAGAGAATCAATTCGGTGTTTTGCTTCACATCGGTTTTCTGCTCTTTAACAAACATTCTCTCGAATAGCGTTTTGATTGTGAAATGACACTCCTTCCGCCAAGACTATTTCTTTCGTTTTGATGTACTGTTTCCGGCCCGTTTTAATTTTTTTAGCTAAGTTTAAACTCTAATTCTAAATCGAAGCCGTGCATGAAGCGATTTCTACTCTCCACCCTCTTATTGGTTTGCTTTTCTCTTAATTCTAATGCTCAGGTCGTTCAATGGGCTTCCAAAGTATTAGGCTTCTCTTCAGAGCTTACCCCTGTTCAGTACTCAGCGCAGCAGGCCTTGGGCAAACCCAATGTAATGCCCGCAGGAGGTCAAAACCCGAATGCATGGGCTCCTGATAAACCAAAGCGCAAAGAATGGTTGAAACTCGGTTTTGCAAATCCTATTACCATCCGCCAAATAGCCGTTGCCGAATCTCATAATCCTAGTGCGATCTATCGTGTGCTGGTTTATGATGAGGCCGGAACCGAATATGTAGCGCATACGCTAAGTCCAATGGCAAAACCTTTAAAGGGAAGAATGCTCGTGCTTTTATCAGAAATGACTCCCTATAAGGTTGCAGCCGTTAAAATAGAATTTGATGGCGGTGCGGTGCCTGACTATTTTGGTATTGATGCCGTAGCGATTTCAGATTCCAATTATCCCATCATCGCAGACATTCCCAAACTTCAATTGCTTGCTTCCGGAATTTTAATTGAAGCGCTTGATAAAAATGTAAACAGTGATTACAGTGAGTTAAATCCCTTGCTATCACCAGATGGAAAGGTATTGTATTTCAGCAGAAAAAATCACCCGGAAAATATCGGTGGTGTAAACGACAAAGAAGATATCTGGTATTCTGAACTGGATTCTTCAGGTCATTGGAAACTGGCCCAAAACATGGGATCAAGATTCAATAATTCGGGACCTAATTTTGTAAACACCATTTCAGCAGTAACGCCCGATGGGAAATCGGCTATTATGGTGTTAGGAAATAAATATGAATACAAAGGAAAATCAGAAGATATTGTCAAGATGACGGCTGGTGTTTCCATCAGCTCGAATGTAGGTGGTGCGTGGTCTAAACCTGTTGCGCTCAACATTGCCAACGATTATAACTTCAATGAAAAAGCGAATTATTTCCTAACCAACAATCGTAAAACATTAATCCTTTCGGTAGAGCGTGAAGACTCTGAAGGAGATCGTGATCTTTACGTCAGCTTTATGAAAGATGACAGCACGTGGACTGAACCGGTTAACCTTGGAAATGTAGTGAACTCAGCAGGTGAGGAGTCCGCACCTTTCCTGGCATCTGATGATAAGACATTATACTATTCATCAAAAGGCTTTAGTGGTTATGGTGGAAGCGATATCTATGTATCAAGAAGATTAGATGATACCTGGACAAGCTGGTCAGAGCCAGAAAATCTTGGGCCCGAAATCAATTCACCTTTAGAAGATTTGTTCTTCAACATTCCTGCATCAAGTGAGTATGCGTATTACTCGAAAGGCGTAAGTGAAACGAACACGGACATCTTCCGTGTGAAATTGCCAATCGTTCGCAGCCCTGAACCTTGGGTTACCGTGCGCGGAAAAATTATTGACAAGGTTACGGGTAAACCAATGGGCGCTAAAATTATTTATGAGCGCTTGCCGGATGGAAAAGAAATGGGCATCTCTCAATCCAATCCTGAAACAGGTGAATACGAAATACGTTTGCCAGGGGGTTATATGTATGGCATTCGCGCGGAGGCCAATGGTAAAATGTCTGAAAGCCAGAATTTGGATTTGAGAAATGTAAAAGCAGATCAAATTATTGAGCATGAAGATTTCCAACTTCAACCAATCGAAGTTGCTACCGTTCAGGAGAACGTAACGATCGTATTGAACAATGTCTTCTTTGATTTTGATAAAGCGGTTTTGAAACCTGAATCATTCCCTGAGTTAGATCGCGTAGTAAAATTGATGAATGAAAAAGCTACGATGCAAATTGAAATTGCCGGTCATACAGATGCTACAGGTCCGGACGATTATAACTTGGGTCTCTCTGAGCGCAGAGCGAAATCTGTAATAAAATATTTCTCTGGTAAAGGTATCTCTGCAGATCGTATGAATGTAGCGTTCTTCGGTGAAACGAAACCAGTGGAGACAAACGAAAACAAAGAAGGCAGAAGAAAGAATCGCAGGGTTGAATTCAAAATTTTGAAAATGTAATACAAACCCCCATGACCAACTCATTTTTTAAACTACTCTTCATTTTTTGTTTTATTGTTTCGTTCGCTGTTGCACAGCCGGCAGACAGTTTAATTTACGCAGAAGGAAAGGTATTAAACGCAGCCACAAAAGAGTTGGTGAGTGCTCGAATTACCTATGAAAGTTTGCCGTATGGCAACCGCATTGGCTCATTGAATAATAGTACGTATTCATTTCCCATGTTTGATAATGAAAAGTATTCCATCATTGTTGAAGCACCAGGCTTTAGCACTGCGAAATACATGATTGATCCCGCTGAGGCAAATGCCAGCAAACGTGTTGTAAAAGATATTGAACTTACGGCCGCTACTTTGGGTACAGGTAAGAAACACGAAGTAGGCAATGTGATGCGCCTTGATAATTTGATTTTTGAAGTGAACAAATCGAGAATCAATCCAGAGTCGTTCCCTGAACTGGATGTTGTGGTCAATATGATGAAGGAATATCCTGGTATGGTTATTCAGCTCGAAGGTCATACCGATTATGGTGGCGATCCAAAAGCCAACATGAAACTTTCTCAAAATCGTGTTGATGCTGTGCGCGACTATTTGATTTCAAAAGGTGTGCACAAAAACCGCGTTAAGACAAAAGCATTCGGAGGTTCTGCTCCATTGTCTCGTGATAATACACCTGAGGCACATAGATTAAATCGAAGAGTTGTATTAAGGGTATTAGAGAACTAATTGGTTGAAATTAGTTCTTACTAAAGATCGGGTTAAAGGAAAGTGGATTTTAATGTTACCTAAAACCTCATCTTCCTAAAAACCTCCCACACCACAATTCCAACACACACCGATACATTCAACGAATGCTTCGTGCCCAGTTGAGGAATTTCTATTGCTACATCAGCTTCTGCCAGCGCCTCCTCACTTACGCCATCCACTTCGTTTCCAAAAACCAAACAATACTTTTCGTTTTCCTTTGGTATAAATTCATGAAGAGGCTTACTCTTCGTTGTTTGTTCTATGATGACGATGGTGTATCCTTTTGCTTTTAATTCGAGCAATGTATCCTTAGTATGTTCAACATATAGCCATTCAACAGATTCTGTTGCTCCTAGTGCTGTCTTCTGAATTTCACGGTGTGGTGGTTGGCCGGTAATTCCCGTTAGGTAAATTTTTTCAATGCGAAATGCATCGGCTGTTCGGAAAGCTGAGCCTACATTGTGTAAGCTGCGCACATTATCGAGCACAATGCAAACTGGAATTTTTCCAGCTTCTTTAAAT
>JANODK010000256.1:0-2018 GCA_031412655.1 Chryseolinea sp. | reverse complement strand
GGCCAGATTAAAGCCATCGGTGTACACTGATTCAATAATCGGATCGGTATCACTAACTCCATCGCGGGCAAAAATATCCCATACTTTGGTTTCACCTTCGCGAACCGTTGCAAAGACGTTCGCACTGGGGGTTATAAACTTCACATTTTCATTTGGGGGAGGTGTCAGGTTTACTGTAATTTTCAAGGTATCAAAAAGCGGTTGACTGCAGGCATCGTCAAAGGCTACAATACCAATTTGAAAAGGACTATTTTCGATGTACGGACATTTATCAAAACAAATTTTAAAATTTGCGGTACTGCCATTGGTCAGTATTGCTTTTGTAATGGAAGGAAGTATGCCACCAATATCTTTTTTGAAGTTTAGTGCAATTGCCTTGATGGTTACATTCTCCGTAAAATTATCGTCTTGTTTAGAGGCATCAGGATCGGAGACCTGAACTTCAATACAACGACTGTCATCACTCACCGTATTGTCGAAGTTAATGACCATGTTGTTATCATATGAAAAATTAGCTTCCTCCAGTTTTTTACCAAGAATTTTAGGAGGCTCAGCAACAGGACACTTATCCACTACCAGCATTTGAAAATCTCTTCTTACTTCACCGATTTTTACTCCATCGCGAAACTCATCGCATCGAACAGCGAATACATATAACCCAAGTTTGGTTGGAGTAGCAGTAAGAAATCCGTCTTGACTAATTTTTAAATTTGGGAAATTGGGTTTGGTGCCAAGAATGTTGTCCAGACTAAAAGGATTTCGCCAAGTAATCTTTGGGTATGGCCCCGACTCCGTATCGGGTACAGCTTTTGAGCTTAATGTACTCAGGGGAGTTACTAATGAATAAACAAGAGAATCACCATCGTCATCAATTCCGGCAAAATCAACGAAATATGGTTTGCTCGGGCATGCATAATCCGTAAGCGGAGGAAATAGGCGAGGTGAAGAATTAATGAATGGCTCTCCGTTTTTTACAACGGGCGGAAACTCCAGATAAAATGTTTGGCCAGCGGCAATTCCTGCAAAGTCTGGATTTTGACTATAAATATTAGTGATGGTGTAATTACGGCAACAGCGTTGCCACGAAACATAGTAACCATTAATGTCACCAAACTCCGTTTCGAGCATGTTAATTTCAGTTGAATAGATTAGCTTATCCGTTACTATCTCGCCTTTTGAACAACTTGGTTGGGTGTATGAAACTCTTGATTTTGAGGAGAAAGAAAGTGTAACAAATCGAACAAAGCTATTATCCGATTTTTTAAAAATGGCGGCTCTTAGTGTAGGTTCTAATTCCTCAGGAGGAGATGTAAATGTGTTATTGATTGCATCAAAATAATAAATTAGATCCAGTCGATATCTTGATCCATTCAAATGAATCAATTGAAACTCACCCCCAACGATGTGCGAACCCATTGCGGGCAATGCATAAAAGCAAACGATTATCAGTAAAAATCTCCTCATACCCTCTAGCCAGACTCTAAAGATATGAAATCAGTTGGAGGCTAAAAACAGCTTTATTCTGTATTTTGCGCGCTTTATGAAAAAAGGAGATATAATCGAGAATATTGTAGTCGAAACGATGGCTGCGGAAGGTAAATGTTTGTCTCGGGTAAACGGTTTGGTACTCTTTATAGAGGGTGCAGCGCCCGGAGATGTGGTGGATGTTTCCTTAACTAAAATTAAAAGCAGTTTTTTAGAGGGTAAAGTAGTTCAGATAAAACAGCTTTCGACCTATCGTGCCACACCCTTTTGTTCACATTTCGGTTTGTGTGGAGGTTGTTCATGGCAACATCTTCAATATGGAATTCAGCTTACCTACAAACAGCAACAAGTAATTGATAATTTAGAACGCATAGGAGGATTAGCCCTTCCACCCATTTCAACTATTGTTGCGTCTGATAAGATTCAATATTATCGCAATAAGCTTGATTATACTTTTTCATCGCACCGATGGTTAACGTATGAAGAACTGCAAAGCAAGAAAGCCCTCTCCTCCGGAGAGGGTTTGGGTGAGG
>JANODK010000255.1:0-1654 GCA_031412655.1 Chryseolinea sp. | reverse complement strand
GAGTGAAATCTCAAACATCGATCAGATCGATCGCGGTTATCAAAACATTGATGAGCGATTGAGAAAGCTTGGGGCAGATATTGAGCGAATTAATTAATTACACTTCATACTGCAATGACGAGACATATTGTGCGTTGTCTTTAAGTTAACGTTTAAAATATAACCATGAAAAAGAACCTCCTCTTTCTCGCCTGTTTTGCCTTTGCAACTCCGCTCCTGGCCCAGGAAAATCCAGAACCAACCTTCAAGCTCCCGAAGACTCTCCTGAAATTTACACCACTTCAATTGTTTCTGCAGACCTTCGAATTAGGTACTGAAACATTCAATTCAACGTATTCCAAAAGTTTTAACGTAAGTGCAGGAGTTCGCACAGGATCGGAAAGCTACGACAAAGGTTTGGGTGCCAATCTTGAATTGGGCTACAGAAAATATCCCGCTCCTATGAAGTTTCGTTCTCGCAACGGTCGCGATTCATACCAGGGAATTTATTATAGTCTATTTGTCAGAGGTGAATATTTCAAAGGGGATTATTCCGATTATTATTATGGCGGGAGTCAGCCAACAGACTATTCAGAAAAAGTGTTCTCCGTTGCGCCTGGATTTACGATCGGTTTTCAAAAAACGTTGTGGCAAATTATCGTGTTGGATGTCTACATAGGCGGTGGTGTTAAATTTTCAGATGTTCAATCCACCTCTTCTCCAGATTATAATCCATACTATAGTATTTTCGACCCAGGTTATACTGGGATTTATCCGAAAACCGGTGTAAAGATCGGAATTGGGTTTTGATTCGTTTTAGTTTTTAAGAAACGGTTATACCGTATCTAATTTTCATTGATCAGTTGTAACGCTAATTGCATTTCAACATCCTTTTTATTTACCCAATTGTCAAAATCAGGAGTTACTTTAAAGTCGGGAATTGTTCCGCGACCATAATTTTTAGTTAAGTCAACCGCATTAGTATATTTCTGCAGCGGAACGGTCACCTGAATACCCGTTGGTAATTTCGCGGTCGGCATAATACCACTGGTGTTTCCCTGAAAACCACCACCACTTTCCTGTCCGATTACAAGTGCTTTTTTATTGTGTGACAATATTGCTACGAAGTCACTGCAAGACGACATGCATAAGCCATTCGTAAAAATATATACCTTTCCCTTAAAGTTATTCTGCGAAGGTTTTTGTGTCAGATAGTAATCAAACTCATTGGTCAATTTAGCTTTTCGCCATTTATACATTTCGCCCTCTTTTACAGGTTTTCTGTAAATCAATTTAACTGCTCCTTTAATTTCTTTTGCAAGTTCTTCTGTTACCTCAATTTTCTCCCAATACCTGAAGGGCTTATCAAAAAAGTAGGAAGCGAGGGCTACAGCATTTCCATCTGAACCGCCCGTGTTGTATCTCAAGTCAATGATCAGGTTCTTCACATCTTTCGCTTTGATTTGCTTAAATACATCTTTACTGAATCTCTTAAAATTTTGTCCGTTGCTTTTTAGGGTACTTTTAGCAAATGAATGTACTTTCAAAACTCCGATGTTGTTTAGTATCTCAAACTCCAAAGGTTTCTTGTAATTCGATTCTAATGAATCAAGTGAAGGAAATGATTCCTTCGTAGTGCCTGTCAACTCGTATGTATCCGTCACTCCATTGCTCT
>JANODK010000254.1:0-21196 GCA_031412655.1 Chryseolinea sp. | reverse complement strand
CCTTGAAATTCTCCTTTCACTTTCTCCATCACCACACGCATGATTTTACTTTGTCCCTGATCGCCAACAAAAACTTGTCCGGCAAACGGACCAAACTTTCCAGCGGTTTCATCGCTTATAATTTCTGAATTTGAAATACCCAATACGCCGTGTGGCAACCATACTGCAGGTAAACGTACTTCAGGAAAATCATTCTTTACAGCGAAGAGGAAGTTTGGATTTTTTTCATCGATCACATTCTCTGGTTTTACATATTGTCCTTCACGTCTGAATTTACGTTCATCTACCTTTGCAAGGAACTGTGGAGTTGTAAGTTTTACAGGTGAGTTTGGTTCACCTGCCCAACGCAACCCTGCAGGATGTCCGGTGAAGCTACCTTTTGTTACGTGAAAAATTCCACCTGAACCTTGCCAGTCGCCTTGATTATCATCATAGAAAAACTCACCATTGATCATACCTGTTCCGCAAGGTGAGCGCATACCGGTTGCCCAAGGTTCCATCGTTCCATCCGGATGAATTTTCATTGTCCAACCTCTCCACGGCACACGACTTTCACCACGCCACCATTCTTCATCACCAAACGCTACGTTACCCGTAACAAAGAAACTTCCATCGGGCGAGATCTTCGGACCAAAAGAATATTCATGATAATGCCCCGACAACGGCCAGGCATATACGGTTTCATAAACATCGGCTTTGCCATCACCATTCTTGTCCATCAGCTTGGTGAGTTCACCGCGTTGAGCAACGAAGAGTGCATTGTCTTGATACGCCAACCCAAGTGCTTCGTGTAAACCCGATGCGAATAAAGTATATTCAGGAGATGTGCCATTCTCCATGTTTGCATTTTCAATTACCCACACATCACCTCTGCGTGTGCTAAGTGCGATGCGACCATCGGGAAGAGTCGCTACTCCGCCAACTTCAAGCAATACACCCTCTGGTGCAGGTACGGAAATGATTCTGTAATAGTCTTCTTCTTGAGGAGTACGTTGTGCAGAAGCGCTGATGCCAATAGAGGTTATCGCGCAGCAGACAAAAAATTTATGGAATATGTTTTTCATGTTTCTTGACATTAGAAGAATGGAATTACCAGATGATGGAATATTTTAATGAACTGTCGATCGCGATGATCAACTCTTTCTTTCCTTTTACCTCGCGGATAGTAGGCTTAGCGCCCGACACTTTAATATAATATTGTTTGTCATCGATGGCGTACAAACCATTTGGCAATTCAATGATGCTCTTACCTTCTGCAATTTTGTAATGCAAGCCAGGTTTTGTTCCTCTGTTTTTAATCGATACTTCATGTGTAATGATTCGATCGTTATCATCGGGATAAATTTTATCTGAAACTTCAATACCATCGTAGGTATACAAAAACTCGGGACGAGATGTAGCTTCATCAATCTGATAGCCCTTGCCTTTATATAAGGTATTGCTCAATTGTGTCTCATGTAACATGATCGGAAACTCAGCTGTTGCTGATGATAAAAATGCAAGGGGTTCGTTATTGAAAAGATATTGCACAGCTCCAAGAGGTTTGAATGAACCATCACCACGGTCGTGCCACATGGGAGTGGCATCAACAAACTTGCCATGCCATACACAAACCAGGTTTCCCGATTTCAAATCGTATACATAGTGCGTTCCGCTTGGGTCACCCACGCCAATGGCATGCGTAAGACGTTGACTATAATCATTTTTAAAATCTAAAAACGCACGAAGCAAACGCGGCTCGCTACCCGGACTGATCAGAATGGGAGAGACAGGTTCGTCATCCGGAGGAAAAGAGTTAAAGGCATTTAATGTTTGTTTGTATGTAGAAGCACTTTCAACACTCAGGCCCAACCGTGGAGGCATCCATGAAGCTGTTTTGAAGTTATGAATGGTGAACGGATAGTTTCCAGTCTTTAATGCTAATGTTGAAGATTGCCTTACAAAACCATCACCGCGCTGAAGATCAGCTACCGTTTGATTGTTAATTGTAAACACTCCGCCTCCCGTAAAAACAATCTCAAATTTGTATTCGCCATCTTCAGGAATGGTAATGTTTCCTTCATACGATGCCCCATACTCATTTTCGTTTTCCAATACCTCGCAGGTCAGTTCTGGAATAGCCCCCGATGCCGATGGTTTAAGCGATGTGAAATCAGCAACAGATTTAAAATTTCCGTAATACGTCTTATAGGTAATGTTGTGAAGTGAATACTTTATTTCCCGCATCAACTTATACTGAATGTTGCGGAAAGCAACTGCCCCATGATCACCTTGAATCATCAGCGGACCAAAAGCTTTTTCATTATTTTCAATTGGTCCACCAGTAGGTAAAGGCACTTCTACATTGTCGTGAATTTTTACGCCATTCAACTCAACCGATACAAACCGAGCGTTAGCGACTTTCTTACCAGCGGCATCAAATCTTGGAGCGCGAAAAGAGATTTTCATTTTTTGCCAGAGGCCAGGCGCTTTCGCGGGATTGCTCAATGGAGCTTTGCCCATATAGATTTTGTCTTTCTCATTCTCCCAATTGCGATAAATTCCACCAATGTCAGAATACTTCGCATCTTTTACTCCCCAGCTATCTAACAATTGAACTTCATAGCGGCCTTGTAAATAAATTCCGGAGTTTGATCCTTTTGGTAACATTACTTCCAGCTCCAACTCAATATCACCATGTTCGAAAGCAGAAACTAAATTGTCTTTCGTTACATTATCGTTGATGTTCAGCAAAACACCTTTGCCGGCTTGAAAGGTAACAGCTTGAGGTTTTGCAGCTGCTGATTGATCTTTTGATTTTTTACTTTTCTTTTTTGGTTCTGCTGCAGCTGGCTCAGCTTCGTGCTCATGAACATCGATGGTGGGATTCATTGTTACATCCCCAACAATTCGCCAGTTACCGGCTTGTGTTTTGAAAGCCGACATGTCTTCGAGCGTGAGCATCTTGACTTGGGCTTGCACGGTTATACCTGCTAGCACAAGGCAGAGAAAAAGTAAACATCGTTTGAAGTGATTCATTTATGTATGGTTTTGTTTATCTGATATTAATGACGCTTTGCGCTGCATTTATCCTCATCGGTGGAGTGGAAAGTGCGATAATATTTTGGTGCTATTTTGAAAAGGTTTGCTAATATCGGTGATGAAAAAGGAATACCCAAAATTGTTTTTTTAGGCGGGCGAATTGCACTTAAGTGATTACCAGAATTGAAGCAATAAGACTGAAACACTTCAAATAATTTGAAGTGTTTCAGTATTCAAGCCTAAAGCCCTTTCTAATTTCTTTAATATAACCTCGGGCTTAAGGCCGAGGTTATTCAAGTGGTTTTTGAAGCGAACTTTAGTCCACTATGATAATTTGAAATGGATCTTATTCTAGGACACATTCATAAGATTGGATACCTTTACCATTCATTAGAACTTAAAATGAGTCTTCTTCAAAATATCAAAGCCCTTTCAGAAAAATACAGTCAGGAGGTAGTTGAACTTCGCAGGCATCTGCACCAGCATCCGGAACTTTCGTATCAGGAATTTAATACGGTAAAGTATGTTGCTAAGCAATTGCGCTCTTACGGTATCGAACCAACAGAAGGTATTGCGACTACTGGTTTGATTGCTGAGATCAAGGGAAAAAATCCAACAAAAAAATCGATTGCCTTGCGTGCTGATATGGATGCCCTGCCGATTGTAGAGGCTAACAATGTTTCTTATAAATCTCAGAACCCAGGAGTGATGCATGCCTGTGGTCACGATGTACACACCTCTTCATTATTAGGTACAGCAAAAATTTTGAACGAAGTAAAAAACGAGTTTGAAGGAACTGTACGTTTACTATTTCAACCAGGAGAAGAAAAAAATCCAGGAGGTGCTTCTTACATGATTCGCGATGGAGCATTAGAAAATCCAAGACCAACAAATATTATAGGTCAACATGTTTTTCCATTATTGCCGGTTGGCAAGATTGGTTTTCGCGAAGGAATGTACATGGCCAGTTGTGATGAAATCTATCTAAAGGTAATAGGCAAAGGTGGACATGGTGCTGCACCCGAATTTACCATTGATCCGATTGTGATTGCCTCACACATCATTATTGCATTGCAACAAATTATCAGTCGCAATGCAAGCCCGAAGCAACCAACTGTTTTAACGTTTGGAAATATTATAGGCAAAGGCGCAACGAACATTATTCCGGATGAAGTAAACATTGCCGGAACATTTCGAGCAATGAATGAGACGTGGCGCGCATCGGCTTTGCAAAAAATTAAAAAAATGGCAGAAAGTTTAGCCGAAGGTATGGGAGGAAGATGTGAAGTGGATATTTCACATGGCTATCCCTATCTTGAAAACAATCCTGAACTTACACGAAGAATCAAAGCAGCAGCAGCCGATTATGTTGGCGAAGAAAATGTAGTTGATATTGACATCACTCTGGGGGCTGAGGATTTTTCATACTACTCGCAAGTGATTCCGGCTTCGTTTTATAGAATCGGAACTCGCAATGAGACCAAAGGAATTACCTCGTATGTACACACACCAACTTTTGATATTGATGAGGAGGCATTAAAAATCTCTCCCGGCTTAATGGCATGGATGGCTGTAAAAGAACTTGCATATTAATTAATTGTTAACAACTGTTGCCCAAGCCTGTCTACTGTATCTTTACCAATCTTGAACGCGATACTTGGAACCAGAACCACTTCCTAATCAACCTAAGAGCCTGTGGCCTACCATCAGGCTTGCACTTTACATTCTAGGTGCATTGCTGATGTTTCTGTTCTCTCTCGACCTGATGGTTTCATCCCTTCAGCATCTGGGTACATTAGCATCGGAAACAATTTTACTGGCGACATCCAATCCGTTTACAGGTTTGTTCATAGGACTTCTCATAACAGCGATGTTGCAAAGCAGCTCCACCACCACTTCGATGGTTGTTGCTTTGGTAGCTTCCGGATCGATTACCTTACAAAGTGCAGTTCCCATTATTATGGGAGCGAATGTAGGTACTACTATCACCAGTACCATTGTATCATTGGGTTTTATCAGCAAGAAAAAAGAATTTAAAAGGGCAGTTGCAGCCGGAACCTATCATGCATTCTTTAATATTCTTACGGTGATTGTGTTGTTTCCTCTTGAATACTATTATGGATTTCTTTCTTCTATCTCTTCACAGATCGCCAATTATTTCTTCACTCCAAACACAGCGCAAGTTCAAAATGAAGTAACACATTTTTGGCGTGGCTTTGATCCCATCATTGAATTCTTGCAACACATCATTCCAAGTGCATTTGTTCTCGCGTTAATTGCGCTCGCTTTATTGTTCGGATCGATTTTAATTTTTAGAAGATTAATCTCCAGTTTGCTGAAAGCCAAGTCGCCAGAAGCATTCAGTCGGTTTTTCTTTAAAAATCAATTGAAGTCATTTGCTTGGGGACTTGTTACAACAGCGGCTATTCGATCCAGTACAATCACTACATCAGTCGTTGTGCCAATTGTTGGCAAGAAAATCACCGGCATGAGACAAGCAGCACCGTTTATTATGGGTGCGAATATGGGTACGACCATTACGGCATTCATTGCCGTTACATTAAACTCGAATACCTCTGGCGCTATCAGCATTGCCATTGCGCACTTCTTGTTCAACTTCATTGGTGTGTTACTATTTTTTCCAATACCGGTTTTGCAAAAATTACCGATTTCGTTGGCGAATGGTTTGGGGAAATTAACATTGAAATATCGTCTTGCCGGATTGGTGTTTTTGCTTTTGACATTTTTTTTTATTCCGTTTTCACTGATTTATCTGAATCGGGACTCCAATCAATCGCTTCACCTAACCTATGAACGAACGGATCCGAATAAACAGAAATCATTTTTCAGAATAGAGGCTGATATAAATAAGCGAACCCAGGTTGGTGAATGGATAACCTTTGATGGAGCGGAAAAGAAATCAGGAGAAGCTCCCCTTACTATTTATCCGGTGTCTATAAAAAACACAACGTTGTTTGTAGGTGACCAAATGTTTTTATTTAATCGACCCGGTTTTTGTTGGGATGGTGAAGATAAGCTTGGCCGATATAAAGCGTGTGTCGAGAAAATTTTGCCAACAGCCAGTTTTGCTAATAGAACCTTTGATTCGGTATTTGTATTTAAGCTCAATTATATTCTCACCCCTGATTCTGTTTCGTACCGTTACTACATGAGTGCTTCTTTTATGGTTACACTTCAACATGAAATTGTTTCGGGTGATCAAACTGAAATACTGAAAAAACTAGTTTCATTTGAGCGGGAATAAAGGCAAGTGTAGCAGCCAATTATTCCATTAACAGTTTTGGTAATCAGTACCAACTAAAACCGATTACCCGTTACCGATTACCTTTTTGAATAGATCGCAAAACCACATAGCCTGAACACTAATTGTGATTCCGTTTTAAGTTAGGTAGCTGATTCCGGCTTAAACTTTTCAATTCTTCTGTCTATATTGCGGAAGATGTTTTCGCACTATGTTGAAAGATTCAATCCTTAAATTATTTAAGCTCGATAGCCTGGTAAGCAACCTGACAGGTTATGTTGAAACCCGAATGGAGTTGGTGAAACTTGAGTTAAAGGAAGACCTTACGAAAGCCATCGCTAAACTTTCGGTTTTTGTATTCCTCGCTTTTGCGTTTACCTTATTTCTGATGTTTATCAGTGTTGCGCTGGCTTTTAAAATTGGGGAGAGCGTAGGTGTATTTGGAGGCTTTGCCATTGTGGCTGGATTCTATCTTGTCATTGCATTAGTGTTATTATTTTTTCGCGATGCCATCAGTGCCAGCATTGAAAAACAGATATCAGAGATCACGAAGAAAAAAATAAAGTAATATGGAATTACTGGAGCCGAACGATTATAAACGCGAACTGCTGAAAAAATCAGCACTGCATAAAAGCGAATTAGAAGATGAAGTAAAACAAATCTCTGACCGCACTCAAAAAGTAGTTACCAATGCCTTGATTATAGGAGGCACACTTGTTGTTACTTATTTTTTGGTAAAACAATTTTCCGGTACAAAATCAAAAGTTAAAGCCAAAGCGAAAAAGGCGAAAATTGCTTCAGATAACGTTACAGAAGAAGAGGATGGTGATGAAGAGGTAACACAATCTTCAGGTGTTCCTGCAATTGTGTCACAAATCGGAACAGCATTATTAAGTCAGGCATCCGTGCTTCTATTGAGCCTTGCAAAAGAAAAACTTTCAGAATACCTCGATTCACAAGCAGAAAAGAAAGCGAAGAATAACGCATGAGTATTTTAAAGAGATTGCGCGATCGCCATAAAGAAGGCAAGAAATCAATCGCAGTGCTGATTGATCCGGATAAGGTTGAAGAATCTTCTCAGTTGATGCAATTGATCAATCTCGCCAGTGAAAATTGTGTTGACTATTTTTTTGTTGGAGGAAGTTTAGTGACGACTGCAAATCTTGCTGAAGTCGTGAAGAAGATAAAAGACAATGTTAATATTCCTGTTGTGCTTTTTCCTGGCAATTCTATGCAGATTGAACCTACAGCAGATGCACTTCTTTTCTTGTCGCTGATATCAGGAAGAAACCCGGAGTTGTTAATTGGTCAGCATGTTATTTCGGCTCCCATCATTCGCAATACAAAGTTAGAAGTTATTCCTACCGGATACATGCTCATCAATTCAGGGCGCATCACATCGGTTGCTTACATTAGCAATACCACACCGATACCAGATGATAAATATTCATTGGCCGCGTGCACAGCGATGGCAGGCGAAATGCTTGGACTGCAATCCATCTACATGGATGCAGGCAGTGGAGCAGAAAAAGAAATTAGTGTGAAGATGATTGCCACAGTACGAAAATCCATTAGCGTACCTCTCATCATCGGAGGAGGAATCAACACAAGTCAAAAAGCATTCAATGCTCTAGAAGCAGGAGCCGATATGATTGTCATTGGCAATGCCCTTGAGAAAAAGCCAGAACTGCTCATCGAAATTTCTGAGAAGGTTTACGAGTGGAATCAGTCCAATTGATTTTGTTATACTAATGTTAGCGGTAATTTTAAGCCAATACATTAAAATGTTAAGACAAATAGTTTTTACATTGGCAATTGCGACAACTTTTATTGGTTGCTTCAACCGTAGTGACAAAGAAGCAGCTGAAAAAATCTGTATTGAATATAAATTAAATGCAATGGTTGATAGCAATCCTGTTGACTCAACGATAATTCTTACGCCTCTTTTTCAACTTGACACTATTAGATTAATTTATTGTGACAGCCTATCTCTTAATTTGAAACGCATTCATTTAATAGTCTGGCAATCCAAACCTGTGACAAAACTGATACACCAGTCAAAACGACTTGCAAGGAATTACTTCACAAAGACAATTTTGAAAGCGGACTCATCAACTCAAATAGGTTTCTTTATGACTTTAGGGAAAGGAACATTTATGGAACACTATCGTTTTCAGTTTTCTAATGATTCATCTGACTTTAGAATAAACAATGCTCCAGCACTTACTGACAAGTTTATGACTTTAAAAGAATGGGTAACACTTGATAGTTTGGGAAATCACAGTATTGAGTAGGTGACGAAACTACCGCTAACAACGAACTGTTTATGCCGGCTTTGGGTGATGTGTAAATTTGAAGTTTTGTTTTTTAATTGCGCTAGGCCAAATTGGAGAATGACCCACTTCGAAAACTCAAGTAGTTATACCACAAAGGTTATCTTCCACAATTATTTCAACAACTCTCGTGAAATCACCATCTTCTGAATTTCAGTTGTGCCTTCGTAGATCTGGGTGATCTTGGCATCGCGCATCAAGCGTTCAACGTGAAACTCTTTTACATATCCGTAACCACCGTGAATTTGCACGGCTTCGGTTGTTACTTCTTGCGCAATCTGCGAAGCAAATAATTTTGCCATGGCCGCTGCCTTAACAAAATCTTTTTTCTGATCCTTTAACCAAGCGGCTTGATGAACGAGTAATCGTGCTGCATCAATTTTTGTAGCCATATCTGCCAACTTAAATTGAATGGCCTGATGTTGAGAGAGTGTTTTGCCAAACGCTTTTCTTTCTTTCGAATAGTTCAATGCAAGTTCATACGCACCAGATGCAATACCCAACGCTTGTGCAGCAATACCAATACGTCCGCCATTTAATGTCGTCATGGCGAAGCTGAAACCAAATCCATCATCACCAATGCGATTGGCTTTTGGAACTTTCACATCTGTGAACATTAACGAATGTGTGTCGCTTCCGCGGATTCCCATCTTGTCTTCTTTCTTACCAACAACAAAACCCGGCATCCCTTTCTCTACAATCAACGCGTTAATACCTTTGTGTTTTTTAGCTGCATCAGTTTGCGCAATCACAAGATAAACGCTGGCAGAGTTGCCGTTGGTAATCCAGTTTTTTGTTCCATTTAATAAATAGTGATCGCCTTTATCTTCTGCGATTGTGCGCTGACTCGTTGCATCTGATCCCGCTTCAGGTTCTGATAAGCAAAAGGCACCAATAGCGGCTCCTGTGGAAAGTCGCTTTAAAAATTTTTCTTTTTGTTCTTCGGTTCCATTGCGTTCCAATCCCCAACACACAAGCGAATTATTAACAGACATACACACCGAAGCGGAAGCATCTACTTTTGAAATTTCTTCCATTGCTAATACATAGCTTATGGTATCCATTCCACCACCGTTGTATTTTGGATCGACCATCATTCCAAGGAAACCAAGCTCACCCATTTTCTTAATTTGCTCAGTTGGAAATTTCTGATGAGTGTCGCGCTCAATTACACCCGGTAGTAATTCGGTTTGGGCAAAGTTGCGTGCGGCTTCCTGAACGGCTAAGTGCTCTTCGGTAAGTTGGAAATTCATTGTGGATCCGTTATTGATGAACTATTAAAAATTATAAACTTCTTTAGTATGTAACGCATACTTCATTTTACTTTAGATAATGATAGTAAGCTAACAAAAAAAGAAGGCCTGAGTTTTAAACTCAGGCCTGCAAAACTAATGGACTCGTATTAATGATTATGCTTATCGTCAATATTTTTTAAATCGTTTGCGAACGACTATTCGTCACGCATGCCCAAGTAGGACATCACGTAATAGAACAAAATAGTAAGTGCTCCTATCGCAGCAACTACATAGGTCATGGCAGCCAACTTCAATGAATCTTTTGCCATGTCATACTCGCTTGGGGTAACAATGTTTCTGGATTGAATCCAGGCCAGAGCACGTTTGCTGGCATCAAATTCTACTGGCAGAGTAATGAGTGCAAACAAGGCGAACACTCCATAACATGCGATAATTATAAGAAGAGCGGTTTTAATAGGTAATGCTCCCTGAAGAAAGATTGATCCGAAAATCAACGCCATAAACATGTAGTTAATCACTTTCGCACTCACGTTTTGGATAGGCACTAGCGCAGAGCGAAGTTCTAACATACTATACGCTTTTGCATGTTGCACAGCATGACCACATTCGTGTGATGCTACTGCTGTTGCTGCAGCATTGCGACCCTTGTAAACACCTTCGCTTAAGTTAACCGTTTTATTTGCCGGATTATAGTGATCTGTAAGTTCACCCTCAACGCATGTAACCGTCACGTCATGAATGCCATGATCAGCCAGCATGAGTTTTGCGACCTGTTCGCCTGAGAAATCACCTTTAAGGTGTATTTGCGAATATTTCTTGAATTTGCTTTTGAGGCGTAAACTCACCAGCCATCCAATCCCCATGAAAAAAAGACCAATTACAAAAGCTACCATAGTGTTGTATTATTAGTTTGTTGTTCTCTAAATTAATTTTACGAATATGACTATTATCAAGCTTTGCGCCAAATCGATTTGGCTGCCAAAACGACATTGATTAAACGGCTAAATTATCCTTCAGTCTGGATAAAAAAGAAAAACCGTCCTGCATAGCAAGACGGTTTTTAAAGGGTCTTATTTTAAAGTTTCTGTCTTAATTGGCGATCGTTACTACATAGGTTCTTCTAAAGGTTGTAATGGTTATCACGTTGTCACATTCGCCATCACCATAGTCAACCGTGCGCTTGCGAGTGGAATAACCTTTCAGTTTTGTCATTTCAACCACACCTGAGATGCGGGCGAAATTCCCCTGAGCAGCGCATGACCAATCAGCAATAATAGGTTCAACAATAGTGTGCGTGAAAGATCTTCCGGTTGATGAGATACCTTCAACAGATCCTGTGATTTTATAAACGTTGTTTGATGGATCGCCATCACCATCACCAGATAACCATTCGCGCGTTCTGCTTCCATTGAATACAGTCTTATCTCCGTTAGGGAAAGAAATCGTAAGATCAGTTAACCGTTTAACAGATTGTAAGTTTCCGGCATCATTTACCGAAATGTCACGTAGTTCAATTGTTCCGGTAATGCCTTTGTTGTTCACAAAAAAGTTTTCAAAAGTGATGACGCGGTTGGCAAGGCTGTCGCCAATCTCATGACTGTAGGCGATAAAAATTTTACCACTGCGCTCTCTTCCATGAGGACCTACACATCCATCACCAAAATCGATGGTGATGATGTTGTTCTCTTTGTCGTTGGTAACAACCGCACAAGAAGTGGTGCGAACACGTCCTCCTGAAGAAACTAATTCTGTTTCGTATTGATATGCAATTTCCAAAACATCATCTGTTTCATCTTCGCTAACAGAAGCGGCTTCAAGAGTTTGCTCTTCTTCTGTTTCGGTTCCTTGTTGGTCTGCATTATTATCACATGATACCAGGAACATCGCTGCCATAAACATGACAGCATACATTGATTTTAAAAGATTCGTTTTCATTTTGTTTGATTAGGTTTTGTGTTGTTTATTTTTTTTTGAATCAAACTTTGGCCAAGTTGTATTCACTATATCGAACCATGCGTGTACTGCGCATCGCGATAATCTTTCCTGTTTTTTGAAAGACGGCTCTTAGATAGAAGTGAAAGACGAAGGTTTAATCGACCTTCGAATTTTTTTTTACCCGATAGGATGTAATAAGAAGGGCAAGAGCACCGGCAACAATCATAATGAAGGTTTGCCAGCCATGAAAAATAAAGGTAAAGGCGACTGCATCGCTTAAAGGAAGATTATAAAGGAAAACTAATCCCTGAGGAACGAGGACATGATAAGCACCTGTTCCACCGGGAAGAGGGGCGGCCATGGCAATAGAGCCAAGAGCAAAAAGACTGAGCACGGCATGAAATCCTAATTCACTGGTTGATGTGAATGCCATCAACACGGCATAGCTCATAGCGAAATAGAGAAGCCAAATGAGAATAGAATAGGTAATGAAAAGCCCCTTATTCTTCAATTGAAAAATAGTGAGCAGCCCGCTTTTAAATCCATTCCAAAATTTTAAAACACGATCAGACAACTTCTTATTTCGTTTTATGATCCACCAGGCCAAAAGAAGAAGTAAGCAACCACCAGCACCTAGATAGAGTAACAAAAGAAATTTGGAATTGCCCGATGATGAGAAAGATAATGTGTCAATAAAAGCCAGCAATTTTTCCGCCTCGACAAAAAAACAAATGGCAATTAAAACAAGAAGGCAAATCATGTCAACAATACGCTCCACTACAACGGTTCCGAAAGATGTTTCTACAGGAGTTTTATCAAGCTTGTATAAATTGTAGCAGCGCGACAACTCTCCACCTCTGGGGATAACTAAGTTAACAAGGTATCCAACCATCAACGAAAGAAAGCTGTTGGAAAGTTTTGGATGATACCCGGCAGGTTGCATGAGCATACGCCAACGTTCAGCGCGGATAATATGACTTAACATTGCAACGGCTGCCATTACTAAAAGCCAGCCTTTATTTGCAGAGTCCCATGTATGTTTAAGATAAGCCCACTTGTTTTCACCATCACCGGCAACAAGACCACGAAGTGAAAACCAGATTAGGAATGCAGTTACTCCAATGATTAATGTATACTGAATAAAAGCCTTAAGGCGTGGTGACACTGAAGAAAATTAAAGTGAAAACGAACGCAATCTAACTCAAGATAAACGATTATCAGGAGTAGGGAAAATTATTGTTGGCTTGAATGATTTAGCTTTTTCAAATTTCATCGAAGCGTATGATATAATAATGACAATGTCGCCTACTTGTGCTTTTCGCGCAGCAGGCCCATTTAAGCAAACCATTCCAGAACCACGTTCACCTTTTATTACATAGGTTTCAAGGCGCTCACCATTATTAATATTGACTACAGTTACTTTCTCACCTTCAATTAAATTGGCGGCATCAATCAAATCTTCATCAATGGCAATGCTACCAACATAATGTAATTCGGCTTGGGTAACTTTTGCGCGATGAATTTTAGATTTTAAAACTTCTATTCTCATATCTCCTCACTTCTCTAGTCTAAAAACATATTATCAATTAACCTGATCTCGCCTACATAACCTGCAATGCACATTATAGGCTTATCTGACGCGTCAACGTTTTCTAGCACGGTTAAGTTTTTGCTATCCGTCACTTCAAAGTACTCGAGTTTGATTTCAGGCTCCGCCTCTACTATTTTTTTAACAGAATCTTTCACTGTCGAAATGTTTTCTTTAATTCGAAGCATGGACTTAGCAGCGAGCAGAGCTTTGTAAAAAACAATTGCCCTCGGCCTTTGTGTATCTGTAAGTCTTAGATTTCGGGAAGACATTGCCAATCCATCCGTTTCGCGTAAGGTAGGTACTCCATGTAGTATTAACCCAAAACGTAACTCCTCCGTCAATTTGGAAATAATGGCAAATTGTTGCCAATCCTTTTGTCCAAAATAAGCTTGAGTGGGCTGGACGATGTTAAAAAGTTTGGCCACCACCAGAGCAACACCACTGAAATGTCCAGGTCTAAACTTACCCTCCATCACTTTATCCAAAGAGCCAAAATCAAATGTCAGGGTAGAGGGCTGGCGATACATTTCTTCATTGTCAGGGCAAAAGACCACATCGCAACCTGTTTTTTCGAGAAGGGATGTATCCAATGCTAATGTTCGAGGGTATTTCTGCAAATCAACCACATTGTTAAACTGAGTGGGATTTATATATATAGAGCAGACTGTAAGCTGATTTTGGGCTTTTGATGTCTCGATCAGCGCTACGTGCCCGGCATGAAGCGCACCCATTGTGGGAACTAAACCGATGGATTTGCCCGCCCGTCTGTGTTCTTCTAAGAAAGATTTTAACGGTGCTATCTGCTTGAAAATCTCCATTTTAGGCTATTCTGGCAAAAGGTGGCAAAGATATAGGGAAAACTGAATTTAGGTTGATCGTGGGGGTAATTATTTGTACTTTTGTGGCTCGATTTTCCGATCTACACAAAATTCTATTAATATGTCAAAACTCCGTATTCTTTATGTAGCCAGCGAGATCAATCCGTTTTTGCAGACATCTGAAGTAGCGGACTTTGTTCGCAAACTTCCGCAAGCCATGCAGGAAAGAGGGATGGAGATCAGGATTCTGGTTCCTCGGTTTGGGATTATCAATGAGCGTAAAAACCGATTACATGAAGTAGTAAGGCTTTCAGGGATTAACATTGCGGTAGGTGATGAAGAAAAGCCTTTAATCATTAAAGTAGCATCTATTCCAAATGCCAAGCTTCAGGTATATTTCATTGATAACGAGGATTATTTCCATCGCAAGTCTGTGTTTCATGATAAAGAAAACCGATTCTATGAAGACAATGACGAACGCGCTATTTTCTTCTGTAAAGGCGTAATAGAAACTGTGCGCAAATTAGGATGGGCTCCAGATATCGTTCATTGCAATGACTGGATCACTAGTTTTATTCCCTTGTACTTGAAAACCACGTACAAAAACGATCCATTATTTAAAAATACTAAAACTGTTTTCTCAATTTACAATAATCCGTTCAACCATAAGTTCAAAGGAAACATCATGGACAAGGTGAAGATGATGGACATTGAGGACAACATGTTAGGCAATTTGAAAACAGCCGATTTTGAAGGTTTCATAAAGTTAGGTGTTGAGTTTTCGGATGCCGTTATTGCGGCCGGAGAGACAACTAAGTTGGAAGGCCTCTTCAAGAAAATAAAAGAAAAGAAAGTTGAAAATTTTGAAAATGACGAAAACGCAACCGAATCGTACTACAATCTTTATAATGAACTTATGGGTTAGCCGCATAAGGCAACTGACTATTCTGGCAGTTGCCTTATTTTTTTATTCGTGTGTTGATGAAACAAACTTGATCGGCTTTAAGCCTCCAAACTCCAAATTCGATGTGAAGTATATAGAACTGCCCGTTACAAGCAGTGTGTTGCTTTTTGATTCTCTTCGAACTTCGAATTATTTTTTTCCAGGTGAAACTAACAGGTTTTTGGTAGGTGAATACCTTGACGATAAATTTGGTTCTACAATATCAACTTCGTGTACACAGTTTTTCACCACATCAATCGTAAAGCTCGACTCTACAGCTATTTTCAAAAAAGCAACGATTGATTTAGCGTTTGATAATTATGTTTACGGAGCTTCAGCATCGGCAACGCCACAAAATATTTCAGTTTATAAATTAGATCAGGATTTAGATAGATTGGCTCGTGGATCCTATTTCAATGATACTGAAATTGAATATGAAGCAGACCCGATTGGCGTTAAATCATTCACGCTTGATCCGGCTATTCTTAAATCGTATGCTGACAAAAGAAAGGACACTGTTCTTTCTGTTCCGTTAACTACTGCTTTTGGATTAGAGCTCTTTCAGAGTGCTGTCGATTATAGAAAAGGTATTGATACATCCTTTGCCTATTATGATTTGTTTATCAAAAAATTTAAAGGAATAGCAATTGTTCCAAACGGGTGTGATAAAATATTTGGCTTTTCAGCACCCAATGTAAAATCCAAAATTAGCGTTTATTATAAAGTATCTAAAGATACGATCACCCGACAGTTAATTTTTTCCTTTGTTGATGGTCGGCTAGTAGAGAAAATAAAAGTTAATAACAAAGACCAATTAGTCACAAAAATCGTAAATGTGGTAAGTTTTAACAACATTAAAACCACGTTACCTTCTGCGTTAAACGGGATCTTAAAGTATGAGGATTTTTCGCCACTGGATAATAATCGATATGTTCAATCAGGAGCTGGTATTTATACTAAGCTTGATTTTGATAACTTTATAAAGTTTTCGGATACTATCCCTAACATGATTCTAAACTCTGCTGAACTGGTGATAGGCAATGTAGAAGATGGAGGGAACCTCAATCCACCTCAAAACTTAGCGTTGCGCGTTCTTAAAGAGAATAACAGACCTTATACTTTTGGAAGGGAAAATATAGAAACCACTTCAAATCAAATTGCCTATAGAGGATTTGCTAAACCAGATTTCTATATTCAAAATTCTTCAAACGTACTGATTGAGAATGATAGTGCTTTTACTGTAGTCGGTGATGTAGGTAGTTATTATCAGCTTTCATATTCAAAAACTAAAAATGAATATAGTGGTAACGTATCGGTTAATACTTCCAATAACAACTATTTGACTCGTTTTCTGCAACAGGTTTACAACAAAGAAGAAAACAAAACACAGTTTCAATATTTTGTACTGACCCCAACTTCTCCATCGGCTGCGAAATCGGTTAACCGGGTTGTCTTTCCGGATAATAACATCAAACTTCGAATTTACTACACCTTACCAACTGTAACAGATTAATAAGCATGTGTGGAATTGTTGCCTATATCGGTCATCGTCAAGCGCAAGAAGTAATTATCAAAGGTTTAAAGCGATTGGAGTATCGCGGTTATGATAGTGCGGGTATTGCACTGTTAAACGGAGGCCTTAATGTTTACAAAAAGAAAGGTAAAGTTTCAGAACTGGAAGAATACCTTAAGGGAAAGGATTTAAATAGTCACATCGGTATTGGTCATACACGTTGGGCAACACATGGTGAACCGAACGATATCAATGCACATCCTCATTATTCCGCAACCAAGAAACTGGCCATTATTCATAATGGCATTATTGAAAACTATAGTTCGCTTAAAAAGGAATTGATCCGCAAGGGTCATACATTCTATAGCGAAACGGATACAGAGGTTTTTATTCACTTTATTGAAGACATTAAAGAGAATGAAAAATGTTCGCTGGAAGAGGCTGTTCGATTAGCACTTACGAAAGTAGTTGGAGCTTACGCGATTGTAATTATATCGTTGGAAGAACCTGATCTTTTGGTCGCTGCGAGAAAAGGAAGTCCACTAGTAGTGGGTGTTGGAAAGAATGAATTTTTCTTAGCATCGGATGCTACACCGATTGTGGAGTACACAAACGAAGTGGTGTATTTGAATGAGCAGGAAATTGCTGTGATACGCAATGGTAAATTGAGTATCACCGATACCAAAAACTTGCCACTTACTCCTTACATACAAACTATTGACCTGGAATTAGAGGCCATTGAAAAAGGTGGCTTCGAACATTTCATGTTGAAAGAAATTTTCGAACAACCTAGATCCATTCGTGATTGTATGCGTGGTCGATTGGACTCGCAAACAGGAAGATTGATTTTAGGCGGCTTGCGTGAATATATTAACAAATTGGTGAATGCCGATCGGATTTTAATTGTTGCCTGCGGAACCTCCTGGCATGCAGGTTTGGTTGCTGAATATTTCTTTGAAGAGTTTTGCCGTATACCGGTGGAGGTGGAGTACGCATCCGAGTTTCGTTACCGGAATCCGGTTATTCGCGAAGGCGATGTTGTAATTGCTATTTCTCAATCGGGAGAAACGGCTGATACATTAGCCGCTATTGAATTAGCAAAATCAAAAGGTGCTATCATTTTTGGTGTGTGTAACGTTGTTGGCTCTTCCATTGCAAGAGCCACACATGCCGGAGCATACACTCACGCTGGTCCAGAAATAGGAGTGGCGAGTACGAAAGCATTTACGGCACAGCTTACTGTGTTGAGCATGATCGCTTTGATCGTAGCACAAAAGAAAGGCAGTATCACCGAGCAAAAATTGCATGAGCTTTTAGTGGAGATGGAAAATCTTCCTGACAAGGTTGAGAAGGCGTTGTTACTCAACGATCAGATCAAAGAGATTGCAGCAACTTTCAAAGATTCTCCTAATTGTTTATACCTCGGCCGTGGATATAATTTCCCGGTTGCATTAGAAGGTGCATTAAAACTGAAAGAGATTTCCTACATCCATGCGGAAGGATATCCTGCTGCAGAAATGAAGCATGGACCAATTGCCTTAATCGATGAAGAAATGCCAGTAGTGTTTATTGCTACCCGCGACAGTTCATACGAAAAAGTTGTTTCCAATATTCAGGAAGTGAAGGCAAGAAAAGGTCGTGTTATTTCTGTCGTAACAGAAGGCGATGAAATTATACCGAAAATGTCGGAGTTTGTTGTGGAGGTTCCGGCTGTGCACGAAGCACTCATGCCGTTGGTTTCTGTTATACCTTTGCAACTGCTTTCATATCATATTGCCGTAATGCGCGGATGTAATGTTGATCAGCCAAGAAATTTGGCCAAGTCAGTTACAGTTGAATAATTAATGCAGTAAGTATTCTTTTTTCATCAACGAGCAAATCTTGTAGCGCTCATCGTGCGTGTCTTCATAGAGAGCTTCAAGTAATTCGTATACATGTTTGATGCCGATTCTGGAACACCATTCAAATGGTCCGTAAGGATAATTTGTCCCAAGCTTCATGGCCTTATCAATGTCTTCACGCGTGGCAGTTCCTTCCTGCACCGTATAATATGCTTCGTTAATAATCATGCACACCACTCTCGGTGTCACCAATCCTACACGATCGTCAACTAATAAATATTCTATTGAAAGGCTTTCGCAAATTTCTTTGAGATGCGTTTCGTGTTCGGGTTTTAAGAGGCTTACCTCTAAAATTTTTTGATTGAGAAATGTAGGCAGTCCATTAAAGCCAAACACCTCTGCTTTTAGAGAATGTTCGGCTAGGTTAGACAGTTCTCCAAGGGAGATCTTGGCTGAGTTCAAAAACACTTTTCCGTTTACTTTGTCTTTGTAGATTTCAATTTGAAAGGGCTCTTCATCGATGATGAAATCAAAAACAAGATCGTTTATTTCCACATAACGCTCAGCTTCCCGATGATCGGTTTCGAACATATAGGTATGTTTATCACCAAAGCGCGCTTTGCACTCATTCAAATTTTCTACTTCGCCAATGACAAGAATATTCATATGGATGTGAAGGGATTCAACGGTTGTTCTGTACTTTTGAATTCTGCTAATTTAATTTTTAAACTTCACAATCATGGCAAAATCAGTCGTTTATTCTGCGAGCGCACCAGAACCTATCGGTCCATACAGTCAGGCCATTCAGGTTGGCAATATACTTTTTATGAGCGGTCAGGTGGCAATTCAGAAATCTACAGGAAATATCATTACGAGTTCCATTGAAGAAGAAACGGCTCAGGTGATGCAAAATCTTGCTGATGTTTTAACGGCTGCTGGAATGGATTTCTCGCACGTTGTGAAGAGTACCGTTTTCCTAAAAGACATGAATAATTTTCCGAAAGTGAATGAAATTTACGGAAAGCATTTCCCTCAAAATCCACCAGCACGTGAAACGGTGGAGGTAAGCAGATTACCGAAAGATGTGAATGTTGAAATATCCTGCATTGCAGTGAAGTGATTTTAGATCTGAGATTTAAGATTTGTGATTTGGCGCATTAAAAATCTTAAATCTCAGATCTAAAATCTAACATCTTACTTTTTCATCTCCTTCGCCCACATATCCCGTAAGGTAACGGTGCGGTTAAAGACAAGTTTACCTGGTGTTGAATCTGCATCAATACAGAAGTAGCCTGTTCGTAAAAACTGAAAACGATCTGTTGGTTTTGCGTTTGCTAAATCAGGTTCTGCATAAATCGTATTCGAAGGGATGATTTCAGAATCTTTATTTAAACATCCTAAAAAGTCTTCTTCGATTTGTGCTGGTTCTTCTTTATTGAACAACCGATCATACAAATGGACTTCAATCGGCAATGCTTCTTTAGCGCTTACCCAATGAATGACGCCTTTCACATTAATGCCGGATACATCTGATCCACTTTTGCTTTCAGGAATGTAGGTGCATTTTAGTTCGATAATTTTTCCAGTACTGTCTTTAATAACTTCTTCGCACTTAATAATGTAGGCACTTTTCAATCGTACCATTTGTCCCGGTGCGAGACGGAAATATTTTTTTGCAGGCACTTCCATAAAATCATCTTGCTCAATATAGAGCTCGCGACTGAATGGCATATTGCGTGACCCGGATGTTGGATCTTCCGGATTATTTTCGCTCGGAAGATTTTCTGATTGTCCTTCCGGATAATTGGTGATGACAACTTTGAGTGGATTGAATACCACCATTCTGCGAGATGCAATTTTATTTAAATGTTCACGCACGCAAAATTCAAGTAACCCAATGTCAATCAGATTTTCACGTTTCGCGATACCGATCTTGTCACAGAACTCACGAATGCTTTCAGGCGTGTAACCTCGTTTGCGCATTCCACTAATAGTCGGCATGCGTGGATCATCCCATCCTTTTACATATCCTTCGTTCACAAGCTTCAACAACTTTCGCTTGCTCATGATGGTGTAAGTCATATTTAATCTTGCAAACTCATATTGTTTGGAAGGATAAATTTCCAACTTCTCAATAAACCAGTTATATAATTCACGATGCGGAATAAATTCCAGTGTGCAAATACTGTGAGTGATGTTTTCAATCGCATCACTTTGTCCGTGTGCAAAGTCATACATTGGATAGATACACCAAACGTCTCCTGTGCGATGATGATGTGCATGTTTAATGCGATAGATAAGTGGATCACGCATATGCATATTGACATGACCCATATCCACTTTCGCACGCAATACTTTTTCTCCGTCTTTATACTTGCCAGCCTTCATGTCGCTGAACAATTTCAAATTTTCTTCAACGCTGCGACTTCTAAATGGACTATCTGTTCCAGCTTTTGTGGGTGACCCTTTTTGTATTGCTATCTCTTCGCTTGTGCTATCGTCTACATAGGCTAGTCCTTTATTGATCAGCAGAACGGCAAATTCATAAAGCTTTTCAAAATATCAGAAGCATAAAGTTCCTGCGACCAATTAAAGCCTAACCATTTGATGTCTTCCTTAATACTCTCTACATATTCTGTCTCTTCTGTCACGGGATTCGTATCATCGAAACGAAGATTGGTTT
>JANODK010000253.1:0-10108 GCA_031412655.1 Chryseolinea sp. | reverse complement strand
TGAAATCCCAACTACCGCAAGCGTCCCGCTTGTGCTCCTTTAGAGTTCAAGCATCTGCTTGATAATTAGAAAACTTTTTAAGCGACTTCCTGAAATTTGATTTTAGATGCCTATCTTTTCAAGCGGCAAAACAATCACTATTTTTCACAAAAGAATTTAGCTCTGTGAGTCAATCAAAAAATGAATTAAAGAAAGTATTGGGTGCTGGCTTTGGCATCGCAGTAATGGTGGGTGGAACCATTGGTGTTGGCATTCTCAGAACTCCCGGAACCATTGCCAGTATGTTAGATAACTACTGGCTCATTCTCACTTGCTGGACTTTAGGTGGCGTGTATGTATTGCTTGGTGCAGGATCATTTGCCGAGATGGCAACCATGCTTCCAAAAGCTGGTGGTCCTTACAATTATGTCAAGCGTGCCTTTGGTGACTACGCAGGTTTTTTAACGGGCTGGTTTGATTACATTTTAAATTCCATTGCACCCGCTTACTTCTGTATTGTTATTGGAGAATATATGGCGCTGCTATTCCCTTCGTTAAAAGGAAATGAAACCATACTGGCACTGGTATTTTTGATTGGATTTTTTCTATACCATTTGGGAGGTGTCAAGAACGGAAGCATTGCTCAGCAAATTACGAGTGTGTTGAAAGTTCTTTTCTTTACCGCCCTTATCGTTTCGTGTTTTGTTGTTCAGGTTGATCAATCGGCCTTTCTCCAATCTTCTTCTGCATTGGAAGGTGGTATCCTCATTGGTTTTCTGAAATCCATTCAATTGGTAATGGGTGCTTACAATGGCTGGTGGTCCAATAGTTTCTTTGCTGAAGAAGATGAAAACCCTGGTAAGAATATTCCCAAGTCATTGTTCACAGGAGGTGTTGTAGTGATGGGCATATATGTTATCCTGAACATTGCTTTTATGCATGTACTTCCGGTCAGTGCATTGGCTAATTCACCGCTGGTTGCTTCAGATGTGACGCGCGTTGTCTTTGGTGATTCCGGAGCTACCTTTGTTATCGTGATTTCAATCGTATCGTTAGTCAGTATTTTGAATGCGTATATGATGATCCCACCCCGCATTTTGTTCGGACTGAGCCGCGATGGTTTTTTTATTCCGCAGGGAGCGTTAGTGAATAAAGGAGGTACCCCTGTAGTGGCGCTCATTCTTTCGGGTCTGATCAGTTTTGTATTGATCATTGTGGGTTCTTTTCAGCAGCTCTTTTCGCTTGCTTCCTTTATGTCGATTGTAGTAATGGGCTTAAGCTTTTCAGCCCATCTCAAATTACGAAAGTCAGAACCTGAATTATTCCGACCGTATCGCGCATGGGGATATCCCTGGACAACCATTTTAGTATTGATCATTACCTTTGGATTATTCATCGGGTTTGCCATTGGTGATCAATACAATCTGATTTTAGTAATGGTATTGAGTATTCTATCCTATCCGGCTTTTCTTGTGATTAAGAAAAGGAAGAAGTAAGGACAGCCCCATTTAGTTTTACCGGAGAGTAATTACATCAAACTACTTAAATGTAGATCAATCTTATAGGAGATGTATCCTATTGAATTTCAGATTATATTCGGACCATGAAAAACAATTCACTCTACTTCGTTTTCTTTTTTGCAGCAACTATATGTAACGCCCAAAGCACAGATATTACCGTGAAAGGTAAGATTACCGATTCCAGAACGGGCAAGGGAGTTAAAGCCAATGTGCGCTATAGCAGTATTCCAACGGAGAGTATTACAGGTCGGTTTAATGACAGTACCTTCTCTTTCCTTATTTTCGGAACCGCCAAGTACCAGGTTACGGTTGGTGCTGAAGGATATAATCCCAAAACCATCATTGTCGCTCCGAAGGATATTGATGCCAATAACAATGTCATTCGGGATATTACGCTCACGCCCAAAGGTCAAACCATTATTCTGGATGATTTGATTTTCGCTCAAGGTAAATCAGTGATCGATCCGAAGTCTTATCCAGGGTTGGATGAAGTCGTTCAGATGATGAAGGAGAATCCGAAAATCGAAATTCAATTGGAAGGCCATACCGATAATGTAGGTAGTCCGAAAGCAAATCTTGAACTTTCTCAGCAGCGCGTGGATGCAGTGAAGAAATACATTGTTTCGAAAGGCATTGGTAAGAATCGCATACAAACAAAAGCCTTTGGTGGCTCACAGCCATTGGGTAATGAAATGACTCCGGAGGCGCGTGTTAAGAATAGGAGAGTGGAGATGAGAATCTTGAAAGACTAGTTAACAGTAATTGTTAAAAGTTAATGGTAATGAATACAAGGATGTGATTCGATGATTAACCATTAACTATTTCTAGAAATTCATCTTCTGAAATTATTTTAGTTCCATACTTTTTAGCGGCTTCAATTTTAGCTTCACCGGGTTTATCTCCGGCAAGGATAAAGCTCAAATCTTTCGATACAGTCTTTTTATATTCGCCTCCATTTGATTCGATGAAGATCTCGATTTCGTCTCGTTTAAAATTCGTTAGTGTTCCGGTTGCTAATATTTTAAATCCGGTAAGTTTACCTTGTGTTTGAACTACGTTCTTTTCTTCTAACTCAAGTTTTACATTTGCATTCTTTAGCTTGGTGATGACGTCAAGGTTCTGTTGTATCCTGAAAAATTCAAGAACGCTTTGAGCAATTCGATCGCCCACATCTTCAACTGCAATCAATTCATCAAAGGAAGTAGCGATCAACTTATCAATCGTCTTGAAGTGCTTTGCTAATTTCTTTGCTACCGTTTCACCTACATATCGAATGCCTAATGCGAAGAGCACTTTCTCAAATGAAATTTGTTTGCTCGATTCGATTCCGGATAAGATATTATCAACGGTCTTAGCCTGGAAACTAATTCTGCTTCGATAACTAAAGGCATCTAATTTTGCACGCGATTTTGAATCACGGATAAAGTCATTAAAAACTTGATTTTTCAGTATTTCGAATTTGCTATTGAGGTCATAGAGATCATCAATATTTAGTATACTCTTAGAGGCAGCTTCTAATAATTCAAAAGGTATGGCTCCTTTAAATATTTGATATAGAATATTCTCAAGGGGTACATAGGCATCCTTAATATTTGAGGCATTAAGTTCCAAAGACTTCATCAGAAAGGATGGATAAGCTTTAGCACCCGTTTGTTGCGAAGTAAGATTCATGATATTTTTAAGGGCTGTCGAGAATTTATTTACCTCATCCAATGTAGTAACGAGCTTTAAACCATACACTACTTTCTCTAAAGCAACCTGATAAACTCCATTCGTATCTTTGAAGTTTAAATCTTCATCTGAATCAAAATAATCCTGTAGGCCGAGTAAAGTATCGTGTTGATTTTTCAGGTCGTATAAATCAGCATAATTGTAAATCAACTTCTTATTCACCAGCATATCCACTTTACGTTCACCAAGCGAATCAATGTTCATGGCTTTGCGCTGAATAAAATGCTCGATGCGTCCCTTTACCTGTGGAGGACAACCACTTGCATTCGGACAATAGAAAGCTGCCTCACCTTCTTGTCGAACGAGTTTAGTATTACATGCAGGGCATTTATCAGTATATACAAATGGTTTAGTATCAGTTCCTCTTCTGTCAAGGTCGACCTTCGTTACCTTTGGAATAATTTCTCCGCCTTTTTCCACAAATACATAATCGCCAATGCGCAAATCCAAACGGGCAATTTCATTTGCATTATGCAACGATGCTCGCTTAACGGTTGTACCTGCTAACAATACAGGCTGTAATTCGGCAACGGGAGTAACAGCCCCCGTGCGACCAACCTGATAAGTAACACCATTCAATTTTGTGCTGATGCTTTCAGCCTGATACTTATACGAGATTGCCCATCGCGGACTCTTGGCAGTGAGTCCGAGTTGTTGTTGTTGTTCAAGTTTGTTAACCTTTATAACAACTCCGTCCGTTTCGAGGGGAAGCTCAAGACGTTTGGTTTCCCATTCGTTAATGTATTCGAGAACCTCTTTTATGGATTTACATTTTCGATAGGTTCTTGAAACATTAAATCCCCACGATTCTAGCAGATGAATGCTTTCTTCATGTGTTTCTGATTCGATACTATCGCCAAGCAGATAATAAGTGTAACAATTCAACTTGCGCTTTGCTACTTCTCCGGAGTCTTGCATTTTCAGCGTGCCCGAAGTAGTGTTGCGTGCATTGGCATATCGTTCCTCGCCAATGTCCTCGCGATCTTTATTTAGTTGGCTGAACGTATCCTTTGTCATAAATACTTCACCACGCACTTCAAACGAATCAGGAATACCTTTCTTTGTAATCTTAAGTGGAACGGTACGAATAGTCTTTGCATTGACAATCACATCATCTCCTCGTACTCCGTCTCCCCGCGTCACTGCCTTTGTGAGAATACCATTTTCATAAATCAAACTTATGGATACTCCATCAAATTTTAATTCACAAAAATATTCGTACGCTTCACCGTTAAGTCCCTTAGCGACACGTCCATCAAAATCTTCTAAGTCTTTCTGGTTGTAGGTATTCCCCAATGAAAGCATGGGGTACTTATGGTAGACCGTTTCAAATTCTTTCGTAATCGTTCCGCCAACGCGTTGGGTAGGAGAGTCCTGTTTCTTTAGTTCCGGAAAATCACTCTCTAGTTTAATTAAGGATTCCAGAAGCTCGTCAAAATCAAAATCAGAAATCTCTGATTTGTTTTTTTGATAATAGAGTTCGTTGTGATAATTGATTTTATCAGTCAGTGATTCAATTTTCTTTTTTGCTTCTTCTGAACTCATAATACAATTAACCTTTAATCATTAACTTCTATTACTTGGTGTTATCATGATACACCATCATACCCGTAACCAGATCAACTTTATTATTCTTCCGATCAACATCCGCCATGCGCAAGGAAGGATCGATTTCAATAGCCGTAATCTCTTCAACCTTACGATTTATTTTCATGGTATAGGAAGGGTAAACCCACGGCCATGCTTCTAAATCCATACGTTGAATCGTTTTATCTTCCACCGGTTTGTTACCAAGAGTTTCATTTAACGGAATGTAATATAACTCTTTGCTTCCATCGGAGTAGGTAACAACAATATCAACAGGCATAGGGAAATCGCCAAAGCGATCAATCGTTACCAATGTACCACCATCTTTGCTGATTATATTCTTCACACCATAATCGATTTTCTTTGTTGTGTTTACCCAATAACGTAAATACCAATTCAAGTCCATGCCTGAAACTTTTTCCATCACACGAATAAAATCAATCGGTTCCGGATGTTTGAATTTCCATGTGTTATAATATTGACGCATGCCGCGATAGAAAGTCTCATCGCCAATAATGTATTTTAACTGATGTAAAAACACAGTTCCCATATTGTAAGCGGCTGTACCATATGCACGGTTCGTGTTATAATGGTCGCCATGCTGACTGATCGGTTCCTGCAATCCGCTCTTCACTAAATTGAAATATCCACCATAGCTGCCGAGATGAGAATCGGCAACGGGTTTATTGAATAATGTAGCTTCTGATTCCTGACTGGCAAAATCGGTAAAGCCTTCATCAATCCATGGATACAAAGATTCGTTTGTGGCCAATACACCTTGATACCAGCTATGAGCAACTTCGTGTGCCATTACACCTACTAAACTTCCGAAAGTTCGTTCACCAGTGATGAGTGTACACATTGAATATTCCATTCCGCCATCGCCACCTTGAATAATGGAGTAGGTGCTGTACGGATAAACACCAAATGTTTTATTCATAAACTCAAAATGCTTCACTGCATAGTCTTGCATTTTCTTCCAGTTGTCTGTTGTCTTATCACCTTTTTGATAGAAGAAGTGAAGCTCAGTACCATTGGGAATTTGTGCAATATCATGTATATAATCCGGATCGGCTGCCCATGCAAAATCGGTTACATTTTTTGCAGTGAAATGCCAGGTAAGTTCATTTGATTTTGTCGGAGTAGTAACGCCTTTAGGATTTTTCTTCGATGACTTAGCTTGAGACTTCGCCTGAGGTTTCACTTTGTATCCGTGTCCTACAGCTTCCGGATTGGCAAGCACACCTGTACCTCCAATGGTGAACGATGAATCGATTTTAATATTCACATCAAAATCTCCCCATACTCCGTGAAATTCGCGGGCCACATATTGGTAAGCATGCCATCCTTGAAAATCATATTCTGCCATTTTAGGATACCACTGTGTTACCGAATAGGCAATACCTTCTTTGCTGTTTCTTCCTGAACGTCTGATCTGAATCGGCACTTGTGCTTCAAACTTCATATCGAATACTGTTTTTGTATTCGGTAAAATCGGTTTGGCTAATGTTACTTCGAGCAATGTTCCATTTACATGGAAGGTAATATCCTTTCCGTCCTGCTTCAAACTTTGAATGTGTTGGTATCCAATCTCGTCATCTTTCAGTTTTGAAATACGATCGCCTACGCGAGGATCTGGATCAGCAATGTTGCGAGAACGCACATCCATCATGCTGCCCGGCTGAAAAGCATTAAAGTATAAATGATAATACACTTTAGACAGTGTGTCCTTCGAATTGTTGAAATAGGTAAGTTTTTGCGAACCGGCAATGATATTGGTCTTTACATTCAAAGCGACATCCATCTGATATTCTACGCGCTGTTGCCACCGAAAATCTTGTGCAAAAGTGAAGTGAACTGTAGCAAAAAGGAACAGGCCTAGGAATCTGAATTTCAGCATGGTGGACAATTTAGGTTAAGGGACGCAAAATAGCGGAACCATCTAATTTTACAAATAGAAATTACGTGGTAGTAATTTGAAAAATGGGCAGCATTGGAAGTTGATAACTTTAATGTTATCCCCAGTGGAATGGAAGCCTATGTATTATCGGGTGGCTTGTATGCCGTTTTTATGCATAAAGGTTCAAGTACAGATAGGAGCACATTCCAATTCATTTTCGGAACATGGTTACCGAACTTAAACTATGAATTGGACGACAGGCCCATTTCAAAATATTAAGAGAGAAATACGGAAACAACGATCCTTCTTCACAAGAAGAAATATGGATACCAATAAAAATGAAAGAGCAATATTGATCCTTGCTATTTGCTTTTTAAATTGATATGTGTTTATAGACAGGTCTTTTGTTTATATTTATAACACCCTCTATTAAAGATCTCTAACCGAAGCAGTCATGCCACAGAATATTAATTATCAATTGGGATTGCTACATTTTGTACATCTTCTTGTTAATGTGGATGGCAAAATTGATGACAGTGAACGGGAAGCTATTTTAGCTATTAAAAAAGAAGAAAAGATTTCGGATTCGGTATTTGATGATTTTCAGGCGGAGGCAGTCAATATTTCGGAGCAAGAAATTTACACAAAGGGAATTGAGTACTTAACAGCTTGCACAGATGAGGAGCGGCTTTCTGCCTTTGTACATCTTTACAAATTGGCGCAAGTGGATTCAGGCATCAGTAACAAGGAGGTTCGTTTTCTTCTCTATGGATTAAAAGTGAATAACCTTAGTTTTGAAGATGTAATCTTAAGCGCTAGTATGTCTGGAATGTAGAGTGGAAAATAAATCGCTTTAAATTAAGCAATGTTTTACTTGTTGGCGATGGTGCATTCGTGATTTTAAAATCTAAACTTTTTTTGTTTAAAACCAATGTAATAGGTAAGACTTCCGGAAAGGTAAGAGCTTTCCGAAATGGTTAATGGCTCGGCTGGTAATGCTTTAGGAATATTGTAAGCATATGTAAACATCAAACTCCAGTTTCTAAATGTAATGTTCAGCGGAACACTAAAAGTATAATTCATAATACCGGAAACATTTTGATTGGTTTGTATAAGCGTGAATCGAGTTCCATACTTTTTAATATTTTCAATAGCTTCCTTTAATGTTTTCGGGGCAACGTATTCAATAGTGGAAATCTGTTCATTCCCCCACAACATGGATACAGTTGGGAGTAATGCGATTCGATTGAAGCCATGCCACTTTCTTTTCTCCAACGTCAATCCAAGCGATGGCATAATGCGGTGAACATACTGATCGCCAAAATAAAATGAATAGTTTACACTAAGCGAAACGGGTTTGAATTCTATTATCGGGGTTACATATAAAGTATTTTGATAGGGGATGTAACTATCGCCAGAAGCGTTATAAAAGTAATGGTCGTAACCTGCCAGAATTGAAAACTTCTTTGAAAAGTCATGCATATATCCCAGGGATGCAACAGTAAGGTAGTAGGAGGGATCAAAGTCTTTGCTCCAGTACGATGTCACATCAGCAAATAAACCGGATGTGTGATAGAATGAAAGACCGGGAGCAAGACCAAAGTTCTCTATGCCAAGTGTACGGCCAGCAGAAAGCACATTGCTATTATATCCCATTCGGATTGCTAGTTGTGATCCTATAGGGCTAGGCATTGCCAGCAGGCTATCAATGAGATTGAAGATCGATAAAGAATCTTCTAAGGTGAGAATAGTTTCGGTTTTGCTCAACAAAGAATCAGCGTCCTGAGCAAATAAGCTTGCTGAGGACGCTGATATGATTGTTGTGAGAAGCCAACACCTACACCAACTCATATGATCTTCTTGAGAAATTAATTGTTACGCTTCTGCAATTGTTGTTGTGATTTATCGCGTAAATGTTGCTGTTTGTTTTGTTGGGTTTGCTTTCGTTGTATTTGTTCCAAAATCATTTGCCGGAATCGTTTCTCGGCATCGGGCAAGGTACGTAGCTTTTGTGCAGAGATCACTTTCAGCAATCGGCCTGAGTAATCTTTTTCCAGGTCAAGTTCTTTTTGTTTAACCTGAAACTGAAGATCCACCAGCGCCTGATCATTTTGCTCTTGCGTCTTATTGGGATCAGGATTCTTTTTCATCTCCCGATATTGCTGTTTTATCTGGGCTCTGTTCTGTGAAAACTCCCGATAGATGGGCCAAAATTTTTCTGCTTCTTCTGGTGTAAGCCCAAGTTGATCTGTAATGTAAGCGATGCGCGCTGCATTAATTTTGTCTTTCACTTTTGGGTCTTGTGCCTGTGGCAAATCATCATCTTGTGCCTTGGCCGAAACGGCCATGAGTAAAACAAATCCAATTCCTATTAACTTCTTCATTTCTTAAAGATTATCTAATTCCATTTCCGTTACAAGATCATCCAGACTTTCATTCTCCAGATTGAGGTCATAGACATTCCCTTCAATCTCGCTGGCATCTTCATCACTCAATTCTACATCTGCCAAAAGCTCTTCCGTAGTCATATCAGAATCATTTAAGTAGGCTACCAAATCTTCGGTTTGAATAGAAGAAAGCAATTGCTCGGCATCCACCACCTTATGCGATTGATTAAACCAAATGATACCTACTGTCAACAGCACAACGGTAGGTAACGCATAACGAAGCGCAAAACCCCAAACGGGTCGGCCCTCATTTTGAGGTGTTGCTACCCTCGCCTGAATAATGCCAGGCAGTTTGTCAAAGTACCCATCAGGCACATTGAAAACTTCTTTTTTAGGTACGTCTTCCAGCTTTTTCATATTCGTCTCTTTGACTTAATAATTTCAGAATGGTTTAATCTCCCGACAATAAATCTTCTACTTTCTTTACGGCATGGTGATAACTAGCCTTCAATGCCCCGACACTGGTATTCGTTATTTCTGACATTTGCTCATAGGGCATGTCATCAAAATACTTCATATTGAATACTAGGCGCTGCTTATCCGGTAGTTTTAATAGTGCTTTCTGGAGTTTGAGCTGAATTTCGTCTCCTGAAATATGGGGAGAGTTGTCCAGTGCAGCTACAAGTTCGCTTTCTACATCACCAATAGGAAGAAAAAACCTTCGCTTTTTTCGCTGTAAAAAACTGAGGCATTCGTTTGTGGCAATTTTGTAAATCCAGGTATAGAGCTGGGCGTCTTCACGAAAGTTCTCGATGCTTTTATGGACTTTAATAAAGACTTCCTGGGTAACATCATCGGCATCATCATGGTCAATTACCATTTTGCGAACATGCCAGTACACGCGCTTCTGATATTCGCGCACCAACAGATTGAACCCGTAGTTTCGGGTATCAGGGTTTTTAATCTTGGCTAAAAGTTCTTTGTCCTCCAAGGAATAATTTCAA
>JANODK010000252.1:0-4032 GCA_031412655.1 Chryseolinea sp. | reverse complement strand
GATTAAGGAAGAGCAGAAGCGAGATGCAACTTTATTAGCGACCGATTATTTCAAGAAAGCAAAGCAAGCCGATCAAAGCAATGAGCGCTTACAGGCCATTCAGTTTTATTTTCAGGCATTTCGAAGTATTGAGAAATATTTAGGAGAGCCTATTCGTGTTACTATTGACGATAAGGAGTTGTTGCTTACGAATGAAATTTACGCTTCCATTCAAACTACACTGGATAAAATTAAGCTGCAGGTTGCACCTTCTACTATTGCATTGAACAGGCGAGTAAATCAACAAGCACAAACCGTCACCGCAAAAGCGATCTATAAGGATTTGAATACACCAGCGATTGATCTTTCATTGACTGCTGCTTTCGAAAAAGGAGCAGGCGATATTTTTCCTACCTATAAGACCAATGAAAAAGGTGAAGTGAAAATATTGATGAATAAAATAAGTTCGAAAGATTTAGAGCAAACCGTTGGTGTGAAAGTTGATATTGATGCGTTGAGTGGTTCAAGTCAATCGCCCATCTACACTTTAATTGCAAAGACGTTAAATGTTCCTAAGGCTCAGGTCGATTTAAAAGTACAACGGCCAATTGTTTACCTTACTTCTGATGAACGGAGTTTTGGTTTTACAAAATCAAATAATCAAATCACAAATAAGCTCAAAAACCTTTTAGCGAATAACGGTTTTGAATTTACGGAGAATAAAAACCTGGCTGATCTTTGGTTTGATATCAAGGCAGATTCAGAGAAAGGATCGCTAACCGGAAGTATTTATGCGACCTACCTTACCAGTGTAATTAAGGTGACAACGGTGCGCGAAGGCAAGGAAATTTACTCCACCACCTTAGACCGCCTAAAGGGTTATGGACTGGATTATGATAAGTCAAGCGTAGACAGTTATAACAAGGCATTGGATACGCTTGAAAAAGAAAGGATTATTGAATTGCTAAACACAGTGCTTCAATAATGGATAGGTAACCACCCTACACCCAAAGTAACTACGATAAGTTTGGCATTAGCTTTGGTATTTAAATTGCGAAGTATAACTTGTAACTAAATAAATTGATTATGAAAAAGCTGACCTACTCTACCCTCGCAATTCTTGCCCTTGGCGCTGCATTTATGCTAGGCTGTAAAGGCAAAGAAAAGAAAGCACCCAAAGGTGAAGTTGAAGTTGTGGTTCCGTGTTCCGGCCCTGATTTCTTTACAACAAACAAATTCTTTCGTGCCAACTCCATTGGTGAAAGTCAGGATCAGGTAACCTCTAAAAAGAAAGCATTGGCTAATGCACGTGCAGAACTGGCCGCCAGCATTCAAACGACTGTGAAAGCGGTAACGGATAATTACGTGAACTCACGTGAGATGAATAACAAAGAACAAGTTGAAGAGCGCTTTGAGCAATTGAACAGGGAAATTGTTGATCAAAAACTTACGGGTTTAAAAACCATTTGTGAGAAGCTGATGAAAACAGATCAGGCAACGTATAAGACATACATTGCAATCGAACTTTCTGCTGAGGAATTGGTGGCTACTTATAATGAACGTTTATCAAAAGATGATCGTCTTAAAATCGACTACGATTACGAGAAGTTCAAGGAAACTTTTGAGAAGGAAATGGAGAAGATGGGAAATAACTAAGCAACGATTTATAAATTGTCAATATCAAAATGCCCCGAACTATCGGGGCATTTTGCGTTTAAGGAAATAGACCTTATTTTCATAGGTAGTATACCGTTCGGATCTAACATCTAATGTCTTGTGTCTAATGTCTAATTCATGAAAGATTACTACAAAATATTAGGCGTTCGTTCTACTGCTCCCGATGCCGACATCAAAAGAGCGTTTCGGCAATTGGCAGTCCGGTATCATCCAGATAAAAATCCGGATCCTTCAGCCGAATTATTTTTCAAAGAAATTAATGAAGCCTATACCATATTAAGCGATCCGCAGAAGCGAGCAGGATATGATTGGAAACGGCAGAGACCGTTATCCGATTTTGTGGAAGAACCAAAGCAACCACAACATCGAGATCCGGCTTATCGCAAACCTAGGCCGAAAGGGCCGCAGCGGAAAAGTGAGGGCCAGAGAATGTTTGAATTGATGAGCAAATATCAACCTGCCATTAATCGCATTACGGTTATCTGTTTTTCGATTGCTATGCTCCTGCTGATAGATTATATATTACCTAGCCGTGAACAAGAGGAAAAAATTGTAGAGGCTTATTCCGAAACAAGAAATGTAGGAAGATCTTCCATCACCTTGTGGATCATTGAAACCACCAGTGGTATTCATGTTAAATTGCCCTTTGAAAATTCCGATTATTTTCAAGTTGATCAAGATGTGAAAGTACATTCATCTTTCATACTGAACTTCAACAGGAAGGTAGAGGGGGGAGGACATGCAGTTTCTATCCGCAGATCCATCTATGGTAATTTTATTTTTGCGCCAATTGCGTTGTTGATCATTTCGTCTTTCGCGATGATGTTTCGAAAAAATGTTGAACGAAGTTTTAATTTCGGTCTCGTTAGCATGCTCATTTTGATTTTTAATGGTGTAATCATTTTACTTTTGTAGCACTATGGCCAAGAACAACGACTGGAAAAAACGCGATGGGGTAGTATATTCTACTAACAGTGATTTTGAATTCAATTATGGACAAAATGAAAATGCTGCCACGCTTCCACCACAACAACAAAATCTAAAAGTGTTGTTGGATAAAAGTATGCGTGCCGGAAAACAAGTTACATTGGTTACAGGTTTTGTAGGTTCTGTAGGCGATTTAGAGCAGTTAGGTAAACACCTCAAATCAAAATGTGGCGTTGGAGGTTCGGTAAAAGATGGAGAAATTATTATTCAAGGCGATCACCGCGATAAGCTTTTGCAGATTTTGGTGAAGGATGGTTATAAGGCTAAACGGGCAGGTTGAATTTAGTGAGGGTCACTCATGTTAAGCTTTGATCCAAAATTTACCGCTTACTGGGAGTTAGATCCAGTTCCTTTTTCTTACTAAACACTCTTTTCACTTTTTTCCAGTTGGTGAAAAAAGCTACAAACAATATTTCGAGGATCGTTTCCATTATTGATTTATTTTAAAGTAAATATATAAAAGGTGATTCGTTAATAATTTAAATTTTAGGTTCAGCTTCCTGATCCTCACTTCCTTCGATCCTCCTTACTTGTTTCTTCCTGCATTCTCGACTCTTCCTCCACTCTCGGTTCGAGCTTCGAGTAAGTTAGGTTCGCCTAATTCTCGAATTTTTCATGACTAGCTGAAGATTTTTTCGGTCAATATGTCTTTACTTGTTAATAAAAGTAAGCAAAACTGGCCAACATGTCATTAAAATGGGGCTGATTTTGCATCGGCATATTTTTTCCTAGAGGCTATCCGACTTTAAAAATTCAATGTTAAACTTAAAAACTACAATACTATGAGCATCATTCGTTACAACGCTGCCAATGATTTCGCACCGACTTCATTCAGCAATTTGATAGACCGTTTCTTTAGCGAATCTGTCGCGCGTTCCGGGGGATCATCTTATTCCTTCGTTCCAAAAGTAGATGTGTTGGAAACTGAAAAAGCATTCCTCATTCATGTAGCCGTTCCGGGCGTGAGCAAGGAAGACTTCAAAATCGATCTTAACGACAATTACCTTACCATCAGTGGTGAGCGCAAGTTTAAGAACGAGAAGAAAGATCACAACTTTCATTCTGTGGAAACACAATACGGAAGTTTCACCAGATCTTTTTCTCTACCAGAAAATGCAGATGCCGCAAACATCAGCGCGCAATACAACAATGGCATTTTAGAAATCAACGTGCCAAAGGATGAAAAGAAAATATTAAAAACTACCATCAAGGTAAATTAAAGATTAGAAGAATTCCAGTTTCCTTCTTCTCCGGAGGCAACATAAATATAATTTAAAAAGAAGAACATGAACGTGATTATCTTAGCATCAAGTATCGGAGGTAAAATGACACTTTCCTTATTAGTGTATTCGTACCTGTTCCGGAGGTTTGTTGGCAAGGCTGAAAGAA
>JANODK010000251.1:0-22786 GCA_031412655.1 Chryseolinea sp. | reverse complement strand
AGCCAATGGCACAAACTGTTGCTTTTGCGATACTAGGCGCATTTGTTTTGTCACTTACGTATGTGCCCATGATGTCTGCGCTTTGTCTGAGCAAGAACCCATCACACAAAAGAAATCTTTCTGATAAGATGATGGACTTTTTCCATCAGATGTACACGCCTGTGATCAATGGAGCACTAAAGCATAAGATACTCATAATAACATCCGCAGTGGTCTTATTCATAGCAAGTATCATCACGTTTATAAATATGGGTGGCGAATTTTTACCAACGCTTGAAGAAGGTGACTTCGCAGTTGAAACACGCGTGCTTACTGGAAGTAGTTTATCATACACAATAGATGCCGCACAAAATGGAGCGGAAGTGATCCTTCGTGAATTTCCGGATGAAGTAAGGGAAGTTGTTGCTAAAATAGGTTCTTCAGAAATACCAACAGATCCCATGCCGATTGAAGCATGTGATTTGATGATTATTTTAAAAGATAAGAACGAATGGAAAAAAGCGGATGGGCGTGAGGAGTTAATTGAAAAGATGAGTAAAGCACTGGAAGATGTGCCAGGCGTTACTTTCGGTTTTCAGCAGCCCATTCAAATGAGGTTTAATGAATTGATGACAGGTGTTCGCCAGGATATTGCAATTAAGATTTTTGGTGAAGACTTAAATGAACTCACTGATCTTTCAGAACAAATCGGGAAGATTGTAGATAAGGTAGAGGGCGTGCGGGATTTGTATATTGAGGAAGTCACGGGTCTTCCTCAAATCGTAATTAGTATTAATCGCGATGAAGTCGCGAAATATGGACTTGACATTGAATCTATTAACCAGGTAATCAATACCGCGTTCGCAGGTCAAGCTGCAGGTCTTGTATTCGAAGGTGAAAGACGATATGATTTAACGTTAAGGCTGGCCACTCAAAATCGTCAAAGCATTGAAGATGTTCGAAACTTATTTATAACATCACCAAAAGGAGAACAGATTCCTTTAAAGCAATTGGCCGATGTAGAATTTAAAATCGGGCCTAATCAAATTCAACGCGAGGCTGCCAAGCGCAGAATTATTGTGGGATTCAATGTATCAGGAAGAGATATTGCCAGTGTAGTGAAAGAAGTTCAGCAAAAGATTGAACAGAAAGTTGATTTTCCACCAGGGTATTACCCAACATATGGTGGACAGTTTGAAAATCTGGAGAAGGCGCAAGCGCGTTTGTTAATTGCTGTGCCCGCAGCGTTGCTACTCATCTTCATTTTATTGTATCTCACTTTTCATTCAATCAAACAATCGCTCTTAATTTTCACAGCGATCCCAATGTCAGCGATTGGTGGTGTGTATGCTTTACTACTTCGTGGCATGCCGTTTAGTATTTCTGCTGGTATCGGATTTATTGCCTTATTCGGTGTGGCTGTATTAAATGGTATTGTCTTGATTGCAGAGTTCAACCGATTAAAGAAAGAAGGTATGATTGATTTACAGGATATAGTAGTGAAAGCAACAGCTGTGCGACTTCGCCCTGTATTGATGACTGCAGCCGTTGCATCTCTTGGATTTTTACCAATGGCACTAGCCACTAGTGCTGGAGCAGAAGTTCAAAAGCCACTGGCCACTGTGGTGATTGGAGGGTTGATAAGTTCAACACTCCTAACGCTGATCGTGCTTCCTTGTCTTTATATCTACCTCGAAAAGATCGGTTCTTCTAAAATTAAAGATTCTGCTATATGAGAATATTGATCATCTTATTTGTGTTTTCATCTCTATCGGGATTTACACAATCCAATACGCTTACTGTTCAGCAGGCCATCGACCTTGCATTGAAAAACAATGGAAGTATAAAAGTGGCTGCTTCAGAAGTAGATCAACAAAAGCAATTGAAGAAAGCTTCTTTTGATTTGCCGAAGACGGATGTATCACTTTTGTATGGCCAATACAATAGTTATGCAAGGAAGGATAACAACATTACCATTTTGCAAACGATTCCATTTACCACATTAGGTAGTCAGGCCTCACTGCACAAGTCGCTAATTGCTTCTGCAGAAATAAAGAAGATTGTAACGGAGAATGAATTGGTGTATCAGGTAAAACAAGTTTACTATCAACTTGTATTTGTACAGGCTCGCAATACTCTTTTACTTCAGCAAGACAGCATTTACTCAGGCTTCCTTAAATCAGCATCTCTTCGTTTTAAAACAGGAGAAACCAATCTGCTTGAAAAGACTACTGCCGAAACACAACGAAATGAAATTGTGAATCAACTTCAAAAAAGTAAATCAGACATCGTGATTCTTCAAACGCAATTGAAGACACTACTCAATAGTGAAATGCTTCCCGAAATTTCAGAGGCAACGCTTACTGAAATTGAATCGAAGGAATTACCCGATACATCTTCTGTTTCTTCCAATCCCTCTTTAGCCTACATGCGCCAGCAAGTTGACGTAGCTCAGAGTTTTAAGAAAGTGGAAGCGGCCAAATTTGCTCCTGATCTTAAAGTAGGATTCTTTACTCAAACATTAATTGATGTTCAGAATCCGGAGACCGGAGCAATCGCGACAAGTAGTGATCGGTTTACTGGTTTTCAGATTGGACTTGCTGTGCCATTGTGGTTTGTACCACATCAGGCAAGAGTAAAGGCTGCTGAGTTTAGTAAGCAAGCGGCACAAGATAATTATCAGCATCACAACCATATTGTGAAAGGTCAGTTTCAGCAAGCAACTCAGGAGTTTGAGAAAAACAAAAGCAGTTTAAATTATTATAACACTTCAGCTCTTCCCAATGCGGATCTTATTTTAAAACAATCTCAAACTTCCTTTAAGGCTGGTGAGATTGGTTATTCTGAATATTTGTTAGGTGTACACAATGCAATAAGTATTAAAGAAGCATATCTGCAAACGCTCAACGATTACAATCAAAGTATTATCTACCTCGAATTTTTATCCGGTAACAAATGAAAATGATTATGAACACTATTATATATAGATCATTTTACCTACTCCTGATTTTTTTCACAACAAGCCTTTGTATTTCCTGTGGGAGCAAGGCTGCTGAAGAATCAACAGAAGCCGCTGTTCAGGAGGAAGCAAATGTTGTAGAGTTTACACAAGCTCAATACAAGACAGCAAGTATTGAATTAGGTAAAATTGAAAATAAACAAATCAGTGCTACGATCAGAGCAAGTGGCGTGCTGGATGTTCCACCTCAGCAACTGATCAGTGTATCCATCCCACTAGGAGGATTCTTAAAAAGCACGGAGTTGCTACAAGGGTTTCGTGTTACGAAAGGGCAAGTTATCGCTACGCTTGAGAGTATGGATTTTGTTCAGATGCAGCAGGAATATCTTGAGGCAAGGAATCAATTTGTTTTTGCGAAAGCAGATTATGAACGCCAACAGGAGTTAGGAAAAGAGAATGTGAATTCTCAGAAAACACTTCAACAATCGCAATCTGACTTTGCAGCGTGGAAAGCAAAAATGAATGGCCTGTCGGCAAAACTAAAAATGCTCAACATCAATCTGGCCACGTTGGATCAAGGTGACATTTCCAATACAATAAATGTGTATTCACCAATCAGCGGATATGTAACGGAGGTTAATGTAAATATTGGAAAGTTTGTCAACCCCAGCGATGTGCTTTTCGAGATTGTGAATACAGAGCATCTTCATGCTGAACTTACCATCTTTGAAAAGGATATACCTAAAATAAAAATCGGACAGAAGGTTCGTTTCACACTCGCGAATGAAAACAAAGAAAGAATTTCTACTATTTATTTGATTGGCAGAAAGATCAGTGCCGATCGCACCATTCGCATTCATTGCCATATTGATGAAATCGATAATCAACTGTTGCCTGGAATGTATTTGAAAGCGATGATCGAGACTGGTGGTGTATCGGTTGCGGCATTGCCAGATGAGGCTGTAGTTGACTATCAAGGGAAGAAATACATTTTTGTTACGACTGAAGAAACAAAACACCAGGGAGCGTATCATTTTGAAATAATTGAAATACAATCTGGAACAAGTGAACTTGGATATACCGAGGTAATTCCTACAGAAGATATTGATCTTACCAAATCGAATGTTGTAATTAAAGGTACTTATGCTCTTTTATCCAAAATGAAAAACACAGAAGAAGAAGAGTAGAACAATAAAAACTGGATATGGAGCAATTGGTTATTGGAACGTTGACATTAAGCATTCTGCATGCACTTATACCGAGTCATTGGTTGCCTTTGGTAGCCATTGGCAGAAGAGAGAGTTGGACTCCATCCAAAGTAATGGGCATTACGATTTTAGCAGCAGCCGGTCATATATTGAGTACACTATTAATTGGTGTTATGATTGGCCTGCTTGGATGGAAGCTTGCATCATGGGTTAATCACTTCACACATATCATTGCGCCATCAATACTCATTGTTCTTGGTTTATTTTTTATTTACCGGCATCACAAGCACAAACATTTTCACCTTGAAGCACCAACCGGTAAAACCACAGACAAGCAAATCATCTTAACATTGGTCGCGACTATGTTTCTTTCTCCATGTCTCGAGATCGAAGCATATTTTTTGATGGCAGGAATTCATGGAAGTCATGCTGTGTTGTTGATTGGATTGATATATTCTGCTATTACAATTGCAGGGATGTTAGTATGGGTGGGCGTGATGTATAAAGGAATGATTAATTTTAACTGGCATGTGTTGGATCACAATGCCGGAATAATTACCGGGGCTACGCTTATACTTACGGGATTGATTTCATTTTTTATCCAATAGTGTTATGGAAGAGCATAAACATCTGGAAATAAAAAGGCAGCATGATGGTTGTTGTGATGCGGAGCATGGAAACAAAACAGCTACAGCTATTAAGCATAATCATGACCATGATCACGATGATCATAATCATGGAGATGAAGAGGTTTCGGGTTGGATGAGTCATTGGCAATTATTGCTGTCGGTTTCCATTTTGGTGATCATGTTGGTTTTGGAATTCGGATTCAAGTATAGACCACTCTTCCCGATTGATTTTATTATATATGGAGTAGCCTATTTTCTCGGAGGCTACAATGTCTTGTTCATGGCTTTTCGGAAAGCCAAGCGATTTGATTTTTTCAATGTATTCTTTCTGATGAGTGTGGCGACTATAGGTGCATTCGCGATTGGTTCCTACAGTGAAGGAGTAGCCGTAATGATTTTCTATTCCATCGGTGAATGGTTCCAGGACTCAGCAGTGAGTAAAGCAAAACGAAGCATAAAAGCCTTGCTGGATATTCGTCCGGATGAAGTAACGGTAATGAGAAATGGAAATACCCAAGTAGTTAATCCAAAGGAAGTCATAATTGATGAAATCATTCAGATAAAGCACGGAGAGAAAGTTGCGTTAGATGGAGAATTGATTTCAGCTTCTGCTTCATTTAATACCGCAGCACTGACAGGAGAAAGCAAACCCGATACAAAATCGAAAGGTGAGAAGGTATTTGCAGGAATGATTAATCTCAATACAGTAACAGAGGTGCAAGTAAAATCCTTATTCCAGGACAGCAAGCTGAGCAAGATTCTGGAAATGGTTCAGGATGCCACTGCTCGCAAATCGCAGACTCAATTATTCATCAGCAGATTTGCAAAAGTTTACACTCCAATCGTTTTTGCTTTAGCAATGGGAGTTTGTTTGCTACCATACTTTTTCATTAGTAATTATGTTTTTATTGATTGGTTTTACAGAGCATTGGTATTTCTGGTGATCAGTTGTCCATGTGCGTTGGTCGTATCAATTCCTTTAGGATATTTTGGAGGTATCGGATTGGCATCGCGTAATGGAATACTTTTCAAAGGTTCGAATTACCTTGATGTAATCACAAAAGTAAATACCGTTGTCATGGACAAAACCGGGACCCTTACAAAAGGAGTGTTCAAAGTTCAACAAGTAGTGACGAATGAAATCGATGCAAAGGAATTAGTTCGACTCACTTCTGTTTTAGAAAAAAACTCAACGCATCCCGTAGCAAAAGCAGTTGTAGAGTATGCTGGAAATAATGTAGCTGGAAAAGCAGATAGCATTGAAGAAATTGCAGGACATGGATTAAAGGGAGTTGTTGAAAGCAAAACAGTGTTGGCAGGAAACGCTAAGCTATTAAAGAGGTTTAATGTTTCTTATCCTTGTGAAATTGACGCGTTAGTTGATACAGTGGTAATTGTTGCGATCAATGAAAAATATGCTGGATACGTCACCATCGCTGATGAGCTAAAGGAAGATGCTAAACAGACTATTGATAATCTTCACAAACTCAATATTAAAACAGTGATGCTTTCGGGGGATAAACAGAGTGTTGTTGACAAAGTTGCAAAAGCATTGGGAATTGATAATGCCTTTGGTGATTTATTACCGGAAGGAAAAGTAGAGAAAGTGCAATCTCTTAAAAATGAGAAGAGGATAATTGCATTCGTGGGTGATGGGGTAAATGATGCGCCAGTCATTGCTTTGGCAGATGCAGGTATTGCTATGGGTGGATTGGGAAGTGATGCAGCAATTGAAACAGCTGATATCGTAATTCAAAATGATCAGCCCTCTAAAATCGTATCGGCTATTAAAATAGGTAAAATCACGCGAAGTATTGTCTGGCAAAATATTTCGCTTGCCATGGTAGTTAAGGTAGCCGTGTTGATTCTTGGTGCTGGTGGTGTTGCTACTTTGTGGGAAGCTGTTATTGCTGATGTAGGTGTAGCCTTACTCGCGATTCTAAATGCTGTGAGAATTCAGCGAATGAAATTTTAAATTTTTCCAGTCCATGCAATACCACAGGCACTTTTGCTCCAGAGTACCAACCTGTTTATAGCAACGCCATTAATTGATTTCATCAGGCTCCTGAGGAGCCACCTGTTTGTACAATTCATAAGCTTGAAAATTATTTGTATGGAACCATTGACATAGAATAGGTGGCTCCTCAGGAGCCAGTCTATTCGCTAATATTCTGCATCTACAAATAGGTTCCTCCTCTGGAGCAAAGTTTAACTGAGAATGCTCCTAACGATAAGGTAAGATGTTCTCGGCATCACGGAAGGCTTCTTATTTATTTAGAAATGGCCATTTATATAATTTAGACTAATCTAAATTATATATTTTTATACTCTAAATAAATAATTAGTTTTGCCTTATGAAATCACTATTGGGAATTCCCGTTGCGTTTGTGGCTTTTCTGAGCATTCTTTCATGCGAAGACCTTATTCCTTCTGCGCCTGCCGATGATCAATTGCTGGATGGCCCGGTTGCAGGCCTTTCCCCAGAACAAAATCGTCAGTTTTTATTAGGCGATGTGGCCTTTAATAATGAGGTATTTACTGCAGAAACCGGTTTGGGTTCTGTCTTCGTAGCATCCAGTTGTGGAAGTTGCCACGCGGGTGATGGTAAAGGCCATCCGTTCACAACGTTAACACGCTTCGGACAGATTGACGAAACAGGTAATAAATTTTTAAATAAAGGTGGCCCTCAATTACAACACCGCGCGCTGTCTGGTTTTGTGCCAGAGCAAATACCAGACGGAGCAACGTCTTCACAGTTTATGCCACCCATCAACACAGGACTTGGTTTCATCGAAATTGTTTCAGATGCAGACATACTGGCCATGGCAGATCCGGACGACTTGGATGGCGATGGTATCTCCGGAGTTCCAAATTGGAATACAATACCCTACTATGCTATTCCTTTTGAAAATGCGATTTCACAAAATGGAAAATACATCTGTCGCTTTGGAAAAAAGGGAAGTGTCTACAATTTATTGCAACAGACTGCGAATGCCTACAATCAGGACATTGGTATAACGTCTGTGTTTGAGCCGTATGATGTTTACTCACATCTTGAAATCGATCCGGAGATTTCTACTAAAACGGTTAACGATGTTGTGTTTTATTTAAAAACACTGAAAGCTCCAATACAACGAGCGAAAGGAAACAATGAAATAGTAAAAGGAAAAAATTTGTTTATGCAGATTGGTTGTGAAAAATGTCACAAGCAAACACTTCAAGCAGGACATTCTCCAATTGAAGCACTCTCGAATAAAGAGTTTCATCCCTATACGGATTTACTGCTACACGACATGGGCAATGGACTCGATGATGGTTATACAGAAGGAAGTGCAAAAACATATGAATGGAGAACACCACCACTTTGGGGATTGGGGCTAGCACCCAACTCACAGGGAGAAAATTATTTTCTGATGCACGATGGACGCGCACACAGTATTGAAGAAGCTATTTTGTTACATGGGGGAGAAGGTAATTCAAGTCGCGATAGTTTTAATCAACTAACTGCGAATGAAAAAGAATCCATTATTCAATTTTTAAAGTCCCTATAAGATGAACCGTATTGATTTCATAAAGAATTGTGGCATGACATGTTTAGGTACGATGATGATGCCCGTTATTCTTCAGGGTTGTGCCGGAACAAAATACTTTGATGCAAGCATGGAAGGAAACGATCTTGTTATTCCATTGTCTTCATTTGAAATGGTAAAAGATGGTGTGACAAAGTATCGTAAATACATTGTTGCCGAAAACGAAACACTTCAGTTTCCGATATGCGTTTATCGGTTAGATGAAAATAATTACCATGCACTGTGGATGAAGTGTACTCACCAGGGAACGGAGCTACATGTATTTGGCGACAAACTTCAATGCCCTGCGCATGGAAGCGAGTTTGCAAATGATGGCAAAGTGCAAAACGGTCCTGCAGCAGAACCTTTGCGCACCTTTCCTGTCGCTATTTCTGAAACCACATTGAAAATCAATCTTCGATGAAAAAACTTTTTACTTTACTACTATTCATTACGGCCTTTGCACATTCAGGGTTTGCGCAAATAGACTCAACACTAATTAAGCGAACACCACGTGACACTACTTTTCAAAGAGCGATGAATATGGACGCTATTTATAATCGTCCTTTTCTTTCTGTTGGAAAGGTGCCTGCGGTTATTGGCGGTTATGTAGAAGCAGATTATACATACATGGGTACTGATGGTATTACAGATGGCCATACTTTTCGCATCCCGCGCTTAACGATATTCATTGCTTCATCACTTCACAGAAAAATTAAATTCCTTTCGGAGATTGAACTAGAAGAAGGCGGTCGTGAAATAAACATTGAATTTGCTTCACTTGATTTTTCATTTCATCCCCTGATCAACTTTCGTGGCGGAGTAGTAATGAATCCAATTGGTGCATTTAATCAGAACCATGATGGCCCTAAATGGGAGTTTGTTGAACGACCAGTAGCCATGACACAAATGTTACCGGCTACATGGAGTAATGTTGGGTTTGGGCTCTATGGAAAAAAATACTCAAACAACTGGGCTTTTGGTTATGAAGTGTACCTCACCAACGGATTTGATGAAAGCATCATTAATAATTCTCAAAACAAAACATTTCTTCCTGCCACAAAACAAACCGCTGATCGCTTTGAAGAGAGCAGTAACGGTCAGCCCTTATTTACCGGAAAGATAGCCGTGAGAAAAAGCCCCATTGGCGAATTGGGCCTTTCATATATGGGAGGTGTTTACAATAAATTTAAGGAAGATGGATTGGTGCTGGATGAAAAGCGCAGACTTCATGTTATGGCTGTTGATTTTAATACAGTAATAACCGTGCTCAAAACATATGTAGTAGGTGAGTGGGCCTGGATCAACCTCGATATTGCCGATACCTATAGTCAGCAGTATGGTGAAAAACAGCAAGGCGGATTTATAGATTTTGTGCAACCTGTTTTGAGAAGAACAATTTTGGGTTTTAAAAATTCGATATTCAACGTGGCTTGCCGAATGGAATATGTCGATTGGAATGTTGGAAGCTTTAAAGAAACCGGTGATAATATTGGTGATAACTTTTGGGCCATCTCTCCAGCAATTAGCTTTCGACCAACACCACAAACCGTATTGCGCTTGAACTATCGAAGAGAATGGAGAAGAGACCTTTTAAATAATCCGGCATCTAATACTGGAGGAATACAGTTTGGTATCTCTAGCTATTTTTAAGCAGCGTTAGACGTTTCCTGTAAAGAGATCCATTTTTATCTTGCTATCATTTAATTTTCAGAAATACTTTCCGTTCAAAATAGTTTGCAAGCATTCCTTCATGGGCGTTACCTTTTATGCTCTCGCCTTTAGTCAGCATAATTTGTAATTGCAATTCAGTGTCCTTCGCATTACTCATTGGCTGAATGATCATGGGTAAGCTAGTAATATCTGCATCTTCATAACCTGGAAGTTTATCACCGACCACGCGACAAGACAACGGGAGATTGACATCCCAATTGGGAGCAAATTTGGAAAGTGATGGAGTACCTATGGTTGTGGGATCAATGTAAAGCCAGGCATTTCGATATGGAGCAGAAATAGATTTGTCTTTTATCCAACCAATTACTGTGAGCAATTTCTTTTGCTCCCATCTTTGTGTCTCAATTACAAATGTACCGTCAAGTTGCTTCAGTGATTTTTTGGTTTCTGCATCGAGGATGTCAACAATAAGTTTATTGTCGTCATTCCAGGGGCCTTTACTAACGTGACAACTCATGCAGTTTTTGGATGTACTCAAAATACCGACTGCCGGAGGATAGGCATAAGCAGCGTTCATACCAACGGTGGATTCTGAAGTGCTGAATTCCGGATGATAAAAAGTCTCCTTATTTATAAAGAAACTAATAACGGCACCACTGAACACAACCGCGAGAAGTAAGACAATCTTTGTTTTCATATTTTAATGGAGTTTATTTTTTAATAGTATCTACCGCAGTCATCAATACTTCCAGAGCATCTTTACTGCCGTTATGTTCACCCTTCTCGAAATCTCCTTCAACACTTGCCATTTGATTTGTTACGTGCGCGAAGCAGATAACATCCTTGTTCCTCGCTTGGGCAAAGGCATACAATGCCGAGGCTTCCATTTCTACAGCGTGAATACCTTTATCTTTATAATAATTTATAGCTTCTTCTGTTTCGCGATAAGGAGCATCGGTTGTCCAGGTTGATCCTGTAAATATTTTCAAATCAAGTTTATCGAAAGCTACCTGCAGCTTTTCTTTTAATTCTTTCTGCATAAAACTAAACTCAGTGGCTGGCAGATAATGATAACTCGTACCTTCATCTCTAACTGCTTTTTCGATCAGTATAAAATAAGGAGGTTCCATTGGCTGCACCAGTTGACCTGATGAAGTCATACTTAATAGAAGTTTGCAGCCCGAAGTAAAGAGTTGCTCAGCAAGTAACACGGCAAAGGATGCGCCCACCGCTCTCCCGATTATTCCGATTTTAATATCATCGTGATTAAATTCAAAAAGCTTGGTATGATAGCAAGCCCAAGCCTTATTCAATTGCGCATTATATTTCTGAATGACATACTCTTCAATATCTCCATCGGGATCAAGAATGCAGATTTCAGGAATGACCAATTCGGTTATTTCTTTTTGTATTCGCGCTTCCCGGAGAAGGTTCTCTGGTTGAAATACGGAAGGCTTATCAGTATACTTGTGGTTAAGAATAGGTGTGTCTTTCATTTATTAGAAAGTCAATGTCTTATCCGACTCTACAATCCATTTTGTGAGATCAGGCAGCGTACCCAAAACAGCTCCTGGTACGACAGTCGTTACTCCTCGTGATTCGGCACACGATGTACATAATTTAACCTCTCCTCCTTGCTTGATGATATTGCTAAACATTTCTCCAATATTGTACTGACCCGTTTTTTCCTTTTGTCCTAGCAAAGCTCCAGTAACTGAATCACTCATCAGATATATCCAGACCTGGATACTCTGATCCTGCTTTTGCAACTGGATAGCCGTGCGTAGTGCATTATAATTTTTGTCGCTTCGATAAGGAGCATCATTCAATAGAAAAAGTATTTTCATATAAGCATCAAATAGTTTTAATGTGAGAGTTGAAAATTAAGATCAGGCACTGTGGCCTTCTTTTCAGCACAACTCATTCTGAATTTGACGATCAGCGATGATGCTATGGTTAGTAATCCAATAGCAAGAATTGGAGCAACAAGTCCGAAACGGTCTGCGATCAGTCCGGTTAGTATGGCGCCAATGGCATAACCAAGGTCTCTCCACAATCTGAAGATGCCAATACTTTTCGGACGTTGATCAGGATGTGTGTAGTCTGAGATGGCGGCAAGAAATGTTGGATAAACGATGGCTGTTCCGATACCAAGTAATGAAGACAAGATGATAAACCATGAAAGGGAATTAGCACTCACCATTCCGAGCAAAGCAATTCCTTGAATGAACATGCCGATGAATAACAATGTCTTCTTACAATACTTGTCTGCCAATTTTCCAGTGTACAATTGTCCTAATCCCCAGACAGCCGGATAAGTTGCAACAATGATTCCCGTTTGGTGAAGATCAAATCCTTTTGAGATAAGAAGCAGAGGAAATAGTCCCCATACCATTCCATCATTTAGATTATTGACGAGTCCGGCTTGGGTAATGGAGCCGAGATTCTTGTGATGCCATGTGGTTTCCCAAAACAAGTTTTTTAGTTTCGGAATATTGCTTGACGTAGCTTCAAGTTGTACATGTTTGTTCGTGTCTTTGATAAAAAGCCAACTCATTAACAAACCAATTATTGCCATTCCTATTCCCACATAAAATGGATAAGGGCGTAATCCGTAATTATTAGCAATCCATCCGGTTAAGAAAGCGACTACGGCAAGTGCGACATATCCCGCAAACTCATTCAATCCCATTGCAAACCCTCGATCTTTTTCACCGACCAAATCAATTTTCATCACAACAGTGCTCGACCAGGTTAGTCCTTGGCTAATACCTAAGAGAATATTTGCAGCAATGATCCAATTCCAGTTCGGTGCATATATGAGAAGTAAGGGTACCGGCAGTGCGAACAACCAACCAATGACTAACAAATTCTTTCTTCCGAAACGATTAGAAAATGTGCCAGTATAGTAGTTGGTGATTGCTTTCGTTACACCAAAGACAACAATGAAAGAAAGAATCGCTGTCTTAGCAGCCATCCCAAAATCAACTTCTGCAATCTGTGGGATAATGGTTCGTTCCAAACCAATCATACCACCAACAAAAGCATTGACGATCACAAGCAAAGTGAATTGCTTCCAGTTCTCTTTTAAGCCAAGTTGAATTTTAGATTGCTTCATAACTTGATTTTAATTGGTGGCAATACTTTTCATTATTCAGCAACCGGATAACCATGATCTATCCAGTCCATCTTTACATTACGTGACAGATTCAAAAGTTTATGATTCTTGAAACCTAGTTGATTCAAAAGATCAAACGCTGGTCTTATGTTCGGGCATTTATCAAAAGGGCAACATCCACAGTAAAGCACAATGGTTTCATCTTTTGATACGCCATTCAATTGTTGTTTTAGTTTATCCAGATTTTCCTTCTCACGCGTTGCACCTATATCAATCGAATTCTTAATGACAGCAGCAGGGCCGACACTTAACACAATGGGTTGATGCGATTGAGGAGTGTTTATGGTTAAAGCCAGATCGCGCGGTTCAAGTAACTGTCCCTGAGTCCACGGTTCTTTTTGATAGGATTTAAAACTGACAAGGATAAAAGCAAACAGTCCGAGTGTCAGAAATGCTGCGAGTGTGTAGAATGATTTTATTTTCATAATGTTTGAATGTTTAAATGCTACGCAATGGCACAATGATTTCCTCCGGCTTCCAAATCAGCAAGTACTACATCTTCCTGTGAACCTTTCTTATTGATAGAAGCTATTGCGAGATAGTTAGGTGGTGTTGGGGGAATTCGAGTCAATGTATATTTCACAAATTCTTTCTCGCTTAATTTTAGAAGGTCGAGTTTCTCTTTTAATGTGGATAATGTTTCGCCAATTACTTTATCATCAAAGTGAACAGTTTTGGAAGTATGTGCCGGCAATACCAGTAAAGAAGCTGGCAATGAAAACAATGTCGTTAATGAATTATGAAGTTGTTTCGATTTAATGATGGCTTCTCCTTCATTAGCTTTAAGATCAGGTCTTCCTACTCCATCAATAAACAGCGTGTCTCCTGTAAGAATAGCTACATCATCAACTTTTATAGTTGTGCTTTCCAGTGTATGTCCCGGACTATGTAAAAATTCAAGCTTGGAATTTCCAATATTGATTATCTCTTTATTTGAGACAGGAGTAAATGAATACTCCACAACGGCTCTATCAATAAGTAGATGTTTTGCTCCGCTGACCATCGCTAGTTCTTTAGTTCGCGAAACATAGTCGGCATGAATATGTGTATCCGTAACATATTTGATCGTCCAACCATTTTCTTTAGCGAGTTGCTGATAGATTAGCGGATCAAGTGCTGCATCAATAACGATAGCTTCATTTTTTGAACCAATCACATAGGATAAAACTCCCTTCGCAGGTCTGCGTACCTGAACGATTTTAAGTCCTGAAGAAAAACTTATTTCAGCTTTATTCCAGGCGTAGTTCCAGGCTTTCATACCTCCGTCTAAGGAATACGCTTTGATACCTTTTTTGCGCAACGCTTCTGAAGCGATAAGACTTGTTCTTCCGGCAGCACATACAGTAACAACCGTTGTGTTTTCAGGAATACTGATTTCATCTAACACAGTGTTGTCACCGTTATTCAATCTTTTGTAAGCATCGAGGTGGGTGCTTTCTGCTATCTGCCATTCTTCACGTTGATCGATTGGTCTTACATCCAGAATAAATACCTTTTGCTTTTCATTTAACAACTCCTGAAGTTTAGTTACAGATATTTTCTTGTCTTCCATACTTGTCGATTTCTTTTAGTTCATTTCAATAGGTAGTCCCATCAGCGACCAATCCGGAAAACCTTCTTCGAGGCGGGTTGCTTTGTATCCAGCCTTATTCAAAACTGCGACTGCTTCATCTGCATATACACAGAAGGGTCCACGGCAGTATGCTATAATTTCACCTCGCTTAGGGAGTTCACTCATTCGTTCTTTTAATTCATCAATGGGAATTGAGATGGCGTTGGCGATGTGACCTTTGTTGAATTCTGTTGTAGGACGAACATCAAGGATGGTAACTTTTCCTGATTCTAATTTTTGTATAAGTCCTTCGATGGTGACCGACTCAAATTTGAATTTGGATTGTCGGAAGTCCTTTACCAGTTTTTCAATTGTAACGATACGTTCTACACCTAATTCGCGCAATGCCTTCCATGCTTTGAATACATTGCTATTCGCTAACCTATAGTAGATAAAATTCCCTTGACGACTGATGTCAACGAGCTGTGCGTTTTTTAACACTTGCAAATGTTGAGAAGCGTTAGCGATGGGAAGATTAGTTTGCTCCGCAATCTGATCTACTGAGAAATCTCCCTGCCCAAGTAATTCGATAATCTCCAGACGATGAGGATTAGCTAATGACTTTGTAATCCTCGCCAATTCACCATATACTCTATCCTTGAATTCTCTTTTGTTCATAGTCTTGTCAAGTAAAGCATCAAGACAACAAAGGAAGCAGGATAGTTCAAACTATTCAATAAATATGTTGAATAGTTTAATTCATCATTAAAAAGCCTATTTTTAATCTGTATTTAGTCATTCAATGCACCAGTTAAACGTAATTCTCCAGATCGCTTCCGCCACCTTACTGGCATTTATCAGTATATCGCTCATTCGGCATTTAAAGCAAGCGATGCATTTATGGGCGGGGATTGGGTTTACCCTTTCTATATTCTGTTACATGATTATTGAGACGGCTTTTGTGCAGGAGTCATTTATTCGTGTGATAGTCTTGACTGGATCAATTTGTATCCCGGTATTCTTCTGGCTTTTGTCGAAATCAATTTTTGAAGATCATTTCAAGTTTAGCCCATCCATCTTACTGTGGTTCTTATTGCAAACGATTCCACATGCGCACCACTATCTTAATTGTAATGTCGACTTCCCCAAGTCGTTAACGAGTGTCCTCGATATTGTAACACAAATTACATCACTTGGCTTTGTATTTGCCGGCATGTATGTAGCACTGAAAACTAAGCAAGTTGATTTAATTGAAACACGTCTTCGTTTCAGAAATACATTCATTATTACTACAGCATTGTTAATTGGAGTAACCTTGATCGTTGAAGCAACTCCGCTTATTCGCGAATCGAAAGATCTTCTTCAGGTATTGCAGCGCTTTTCTATTCTTGGATTAACCGGGTATTTCTTAATAAGCAATTTTGGTTTTCAACCTGGTTTCTTCTTTCGCGAGATTCAGAAACCCAAAACAATAGTATCGACCGATCCGGTTTTGGAAGACCAATTGATGGTTTTGCTAAATGAAAAGAAAATTTACAGGAAGGAAGGGCTTACCATTAAGGAACTTGCTGAAATCATGCAGGTACAGGAGCATCGGCTGAGACGCTTGATAAATGGTCAATTGGACTTTAAGAATTTTAATGATTTTCTCAATCAATATAGAGTACATGAAGCGTGTGAGATTCTTTCAGATGCATCCCAAAACCAAAAGACTGTTCTTGAAATAGCGTATTACCTTGGGTATCAGTCAATCGGGCCCTTTAACAAAGCATTTAAGGAACAAAAAAATAATACACCAACAGCCTTCCGTAAAGGTCAAATTCAATAAATCCATGCTGATTTCGAAATCAGCATGCCTTTTTTATTTTCAAAGAGATTATTATTTGTCCCTATTTTAGGTTCGCCTCCATAAACTTTAAAAGACTATGGAAACAAAACCCTTTATCGAAGTATGGCAAGGAATTTTCCTGTTTGACTTATTGCGCTACCTGATACCCACCAGCCTCTTCTTTACACTCTTCTGGGTGATTGGAAAAAATTGGTTGAGGCATCTTTTTATCCAAAAGACATTTCCGAAGCAAATTCAGTTGTGGAAGGAGTTTGCTTATTCAATGAGTACCGTTGTCATTTTCTCTCTTGTTGGTTTCGGTATTTACACCTCAGAGCGATTGGGCATTACACGCATCTATTATAAGATCAGTGAATATGGCGTTGCATATATGATCGTAAGTTTTGTGCTGACATTGGTATTCCATGATTTCTATTTCTATTGGACTCACCGGATGATGCACCATAAACGACTTTTTAAATATGTTCACAGAGTTCATCATGAATCAACCAATCCTTCGCCTTGGGCTGCATATTCATTTCATCCGGGGGAAGCTTTTGTTCAGGCAGTGGTTCTTCCGATTATGGTTTTCATAATGCCTTTACATCCATTGACAATATTCCTATTCCTTACTTACATGATTGTACGGAATGTTGTTGGTCATCTGGGATTTGAAATTCTTCCAAAAGGATTTACAAAGAATAAATGGTTCAACTGGAATACTGCCATCACACATCATAACATGCACCATGAGCATTTTCATTCCAACTATGGTTTGTATTTTAGTTGGTGGGATAGACTGATGAAGACCGAACATGAAAAGTATCATGAAGCATTTGAAGAAGTAACGTCACGGCCAAAATCTTGCGCGTTAAAAGCCCCCATTAAAAAACCCGTTGCAATCTCCATTATAGTATTGCTCTCACTTTCAACAACAATGGCGCAATCTGTTTCCGGAAAGTGGATGACTTATAATGAAGAAACAGGTTCTCCACTATCTCTTATTGAAATAAAAGAAACCGAAGCGAGTATTGAAGGAAAGATTGTCAAGATATTTCTTGAACCTTATCAAGGTGAAGACCCTGTCTGTACAAAATGTTCTGGTGAAAGGAAAAATAAAAAAGTAATTGACATGAACTTTATGTGGGGCTTTAAACAAGAAAGCGATGCATGGACGTTCGGACAAATTTTGGATCCTGAAAGCGGTGAAATTTACGCCAGCAAAATGTGGTTTGAAGATGAAAATACTTTGAAGGTAAGGGGGTATATCGGATTTATGTACCAAACTCGAACCTGGAAAAGAGAGGGAGCTTCAAATGAGAAAACACCCATTGGTCTATGGCAAACCATTGATGATCATTGGAACCAAGTGAAATCCATAGTTGAAATCAAAAACGTAAAAGGAGAAATTCGTGGGTATGTACGAAAGATTTATTTGTTGCCGAATGAGGGACCAGATCCCATTTGCATCGAATGCGAAGGGACTCTGAAAAACTCTAAAGTTTTAGGAATGAAAATCATCTGGGACTTCAAGAAAGTGGATGGTAAATGGGACGAAGGAAAAATCCTTGATCCCGGAAATGGAAGTACTTATTCCTCTTCTCTATGGTTGATTGATTCGGACACACTAAAAGTAAGAGGATACCTAGGTCCGTTTTATCGCTCGCAAATTTGGAAAAGAGTGAAATCATAGCTGACAAAATTTGTACCTTCGGGGTAGGTCAATTTTGATGATATGAAAAAAATAGTATTCATTTTAATCTTATCGCCATCTCTTTCGTTTGGTCAAATAACAAAACAAGACAGCGTTTGGCTTCCTTTTAGAAACATGATTGGAACATGGACAGGTATTTCAGAAGGTCAACCGGGTAACGGAAAATATGAGCGAACCTATCAAATTGTACTTAACAAGAAATTCATTGAAGTAAAAAATAAATCAACGTATCCTCCTTCAAAGGATAATCCCAAAGGCGAAGTGCATGAAGATCGTGGATTCATCAGTTATGATAAAGGCAGAAAAACATTTGTTCTCAGACAATTTCATATTGAAGGGTTCGTGAATCAATTCAAAATAGAATCCATCTCACCCGATGGTAAGACGATTGTGTTTATATCGGAGAGCATTGAAAATATTCCGGCAGGATATAGCGCAAAGGAATCGTATCAGATTGTAAGTCAAAATGAATTTATTGAGACATTCGAATTAGCAGAACCTGGAAAAGATTTTGAGCTGTATTCTAAAGCAATTCTTAAACGCTCAAAATAATATTGGATACATTTAATCTCAGTTTACTCGTATTTATAAACTTAAACTGATAGAGGAATAATAAAGACCACCAACAGAAGGACCTCCTAAGTAAGAATTATAATAGTGATTAAAAATATTCGTCCCGCCAATTTTTAATCTTACCTTACTCCACTGATAACTCAGTTGTGCATCCAAAGTTTGATATGGAGGAACATTTCCATTCACTAAGAAGGACTGCCAGTAATACGAACTCTGCCAGCGATAGGTAACCATAAATCCAAGCGAACGAAATACTTTATCATTTCCAATGGAAAGATTGGTAATCCATTGGGGCGTGTTGTATCCATCTTCCAAACCATCCGTGGTTGCTTTTCGCTGAAGTCGTGAGAACGTAACATTGCCCGTTATCTGGAAGTTTTTTAGAAAACGGTATTTAAGTCCCATGCTTGAACCATAGTTGTAAGCAACGGTTTTCGAGTTTGTCCACATGCGATAGCGATCTTGTTTTTTCTTGTCCACTAAATAGAAGGCTATAGAATCCTGATCTGATGTTTTTGGAATATTCATTTCCACCTGAGCGATGAATTGATCGTATTTGTTGTAGTAAAAATCAATATCAAGTTGCAGATCGTCATTAAAGAACAAAGCACGATAACCGACTTCAAGTGAATTGATGTGTTCAGGTTGAATATAGCTGTAATCATTTTTAACAAGGAGTCCTTCGTTTTTAATAATGGCCTCATCTTTCGTTAATCCTTGGATGTTCACATCGTTGTTTACCGCGGCCTGAAAGGCATCAATCGAAACTCGCTTATAAGCATTTTCGAAAATTCCATTGGACATAATCGGAAGTCCACCAACGCGTTTTACACCACCACTGTTTACATTGGAGAATGCCTCAAATACACTAGGGAAGCGATATCCATTTTGATAGGAGAATCGAATGTTATGAGCATAGGTAGGTGAGTAGACTGCAGTGAATCTTGGATTCCACTTCAATGAATAATATTCATTCTTATCAGCGCGAAGTGTTGCGCCCAGCTTTAGCTTTTCCCTTAACAAACTTTTAGAAGCTTGTATGAATGCCCCCGATTTACCATATAATAGATTTTTGCCTTCTTCTGTTGGGTTGATAAAATAATTTCCATCGGGTATAATAATGTAAGTTCGGTGATCAAACCCCATGAGAATTTCCAATCCTGTTTTACTTCGAAAAGACCGAAGTAATTTTTCAGTAAGATTGATTTGTCCTTCTATGTGAAACATTCGCGATTGAACTCGCAGTGCAGCTCCGTAATTCCAGTCATTAATGTTGCGCAATGTATCGATTAGATTTTGAAAATCTTCGGTTCCAGGTTGTGGTCTTCCGGCATCGACTTGCGCGCGCGCCAGATGATGTGCTTCCGCTACAGTTGATCCGGCCAACACTGCATTTTTATAATTCGTAGAATATTCACTAAACCATTGATCATCGCTTTTGAAACTTTTGTCAATGTTCTCTGACATGGAGCGAGCATTGTACGAATCACCTGTGTTCTCCATATTCAAATACGTGCGAATTTGAATTGACTTGCTCTGATAAGTTAAACCATGTTGCTGTAATTCATAATTGTCTAACCGAAATCGATTTGATCGCTGATAAACATTATCAAGATTTGCAATACGATAGGTATATGAAAGAACGGCATCCGGACGAAAAGCATAATGAATAGAGGCATCACCTTTAAGATTTCGAATACTGTAGTCCACTACCTCACGTTCATAGTATCCGGTTCGGGCTACTACATAATTCTTACTATTCAGTGAAAGAGTTCTTCTATTGGAAGATTCATTTCCGTAGGAGTTCACAGGATCAAACGCTGGATTGTCAGCTCCGGTTAATCCTGTGCTAACATTTGCGTTTGGATTAAGATCAGTCTGATCGTTGGCTACCCAATCTGTTCCGCGTAAAAACGTTCCGTTTATTTTAAAGGCAAACTTGGAGTGAATTACCTGCGCCCATCGAAAGCTAGTTTCTGAAAATGGTTTGATTCCGAAGGAACTATTTGCGCGAGTGAATCCTGTTTTCTGTTGTAAACTAAAGCCGGTGTATTGAAATGGATCTTTTGTTATGAAATTTGCCAGACCATTGATGGCATTCATACCATACAATGCGGACGCTACTCCCGGAATGATCTCCACACTTTCAATATCCAAATCATTTGGACCCAATACATTGGCAATTGGTGTTCCGAGGTGTGGTGCTTGATTATCCATGCCATCCACCAATTGCACAAAGCGCACGTTGGTTGTGTTGGTGAAGCCCCGCGTATTGATGACCTTGAATCCGAGGCTTGGTGTAATCATCTGAACACCCTTTACATTTTCAATCGCATCAAAAAAGGATGGCGCTGCTGATTGTTTGATGGCGGATTGGTTTAGCTTCTCAATTGTTACCGGTGATTTAAGAATATCTTCTTTTAATCGGGATGCCGTAACAACAACATCCTGAAGCAGAACAGTTTTTGTTGTGTCTTGCTGATCCTGGGCTGCGAGTGTAAGGGATATGCATAACATCAAGCCCAGAGTGAAAAATGGTGGTGGTGTTCTCATTCTTGTAAAATTCTATTCGATATGTACGATTGGATATATCGCAATATACAAAAAGACCACATTGAGCAATGTGGTCTTTTTTAAAATACTATAATGGATTGATTGTTCGGTGTGATCTTAGCTCCCGGCCGCTAAGCATTATATCAGTTTGAAGATTTCAGTTTCCTTATCAACAATAGTCTGCAACTTGTTTATTAATTTAGTGTAAGCGATCAACACCTTTTTACCTGTTTCAGTAACTTCTGCACCCCCACCTTTCTGACCACCCTTTTGAGTAATGACATATGGCTTTTGTCCAAACGTGTTCATTTCATCAATCATGGCCCAGGCTTTTTTGTACGACATTCCCATCGACTTTGCCGCTTTTGAAATCGACCCCGATTCTTCTATAAGCTCAAGAAGCTCAGCACGACCCTTACCGAAAAACTTTACACCTTCAATGTCGATCCAGCAGCGAACACGGATATCTTTCTTTTTCATGGTTAATCAGTTTTCTTTTTCTGAACGATAACAGATGCCAGCATAGCAATCGCCAGAATAAAAACGATTACAATCAATGACAAATCCACTGGAATTTTATATAGGTCGGTAATGCACATCTTCGTTCCTACAAAAACCAGAATAGCCGACAGGCCATACTTAAGGTATTGAAAATACTTTTCTATGCCTGACAATGCGAAGTACAAAGACCGCAGACCTAAAATGGCAAATACATTTGAAGTATATACAATAAAGGCATCATCTGAGATAGCGAGAATAGCGGGAATTGAATCAACAGCGAAAATCAGATCGGTGGCTTCAATAAGAATAACAACCAGAAACAAAGGCGTGGCCCATCGTTTGCCATCACGCTTTACAAAAAACTGGTCACCCTCAAAAGATGGTGTGAATGGAAATATTTTCCTTGCCAATTTCACTAACGGATTTCGTTCGGGCTCCAGTTTCTCGTCACCGGAGGTTAACATTCTAATTCCGGTGAAAACCAAAAAGCCTCCAAAAATATAGATCAGCCAGTGAAACCTGTGGATCAATTCGATACCCGTTAAAATAAAAATTACGCGCATCACGAGTGCCCCCAGTATTCCCCAGAATAGAACTTTATGCTGATAGGAGGTAGGAACATTAAAATAAGAGAAGATCATAATGATCACAAAGATGTTGTCGACACTCAACGATTTCTCTATTATGTATCCGGTAAAGAATTCAATGGCTTTGTCTTTATCAAAATAATAGTAAATAAAGAGATTGAATAACATGGCCAACGTGATCCATACACTGGTCCAGGTAAGCGCCTCCCGTACACTGACTTCATGCGATTTGCGATGAAAAACTCCCAGATCAAGGGCAAGCATCCCTAATACAAATAGATT